>CAYYCR010000022.1:0-15796 GCA_964470385.1 uncultured Muribaculaceae bacterium
CACAATACCATAGTCTTAACAGATTGTAAAAGAAGCAATATTCTTATTTTGTATGAAAATAATAACAAATTTTTAAAATCTGCTAGACAGAAATTTAAAATTGTCTATTAAAAATCATTCGTTCCTTCAATTTAGAAGTTTTCATAAAAATAAAGTTTTATTGTTTAATACAAAAAAAGGTGTTGAAAATACAACCAAACTGAAACCATAACCTTTCTAAATGCTACTTCGGCTAAACGAATCCTATCGCTAATAAAATAATCTTCAAAATTTATAATTTTATTTATGATTATTTTTTTTAAGAAAACACCAATATCAAGAATTATCCTTCTAAGATTTCAAAGGAATTTCCTGCATCCAATTTTAAAATTCCTTTTTTCCCAACAAACTCTGGCTTACTAATGATTTCAATATAATGATCAATAATGGAAAAACGAGTAAGAGTAAGATACACATAATTCCCATCACTCATTGACAGAAGAAATCTACCATCATCAACTTCATTAGGATCATATTTAATTTCAGAAATTCTAGATAGTACTTCCTTTGATATTTTTTGCATTTCCTCTAAAAATGGTTCATATTTTGTATTAGGAATATAATTAATTACCAGTGGAACTTCAAAATTAGCATTTACTTCTTTCCCATCTAATAAAATCGTTTTGTTGTTAGATTGGTAGTAAAATAAGGGATAATTCTCTTCTACTTCAATTATAACCTGACCCTTTATATTTTTTTTCACTTGGGCTGATTTGATATAGGTATTATTTTCTAGTCTTTGCTTAATTTTAGAAGAAGAATTCTGCATATTAGAGGGATACTCTCTAATTCCTGCTAAATCAATAATCTCTTGATCTTCTAAAAATAAATTATTTTTAATGATAATATTTTTAATTGGTGCCTCATAAAAAAAAGAAAAGAGAAGAAATATACATCCTAAAATGAGAAAAGCAAAGAAAATTCTACCATAGCGAATTTTTACTTTTTTCTTCTGCTTTTTAGAAACAACTTTTTTTTTCTTCTCCATAGTATCACCTTTTATTCTACGAATTCTTGTTCTATTTTAAGCTCAATCCCTGTTTTTTCTTTTACTTTTTCTTTTATTTCCATAATCAATTTTTTGATATCTTCTCCACTAGCACCATCTTTGTTAATAATAAAATTAGCATGTTTGATACTGACATAGGCTCCACCAATATTTTTTCCTTTATAGCCAATTTCTTCTATTAATCTTCCAGCAAAGTCACCCTCTGGGTTTCGAAATACACTTCCAGCACTTGGATATTCTAATGGCTGGGTTTCTAGTCTTCTTTTTTTTCGGTCTTTAATGACTTCCATAATGGCTTCTCTATTTCCATGATAAAGCATAAGTTCAGCTTCTAGACAAATATAATCTGGATGCGATTGCAAAAAGGAAGTTCGATAATGAAAGTTCATTTCTTCATTGGTCATCGTTTTGATTTCTAATTCTGGGGTTAATACTGTCACCTTTCGTACAATATATCCCATATCGCTTTTATAGGCACCAGCATTCATATAAATTGCCCCGCCTACTGTTCCAGGAATCCCTGTTGCAAATTCCAAACCTGAAAGTCCCATTCGTGAAACTTGTAAAGCAAGTTTCATAATAGAATATCCTGCTCCTACTGTTACTTTAGTATCTTGTATGGCTAACCCATTAAAAGCTTCTAATTTAATTAGTATTCCATCATAATAATTGTCAAAAACCAAATTAGATCCGTTACCGATAATTTTATATTTTATATTATTTTCTTTCACAAATTGTAAAATTTTTTTGAGACTTTCTATGGAATCTGGAAATACAATTCCCTTAGCAAATCCACTTGTTTGATATGTCGTGTATTCTTTTAACTGGACATCAAAAAGCATTTTTCCACAATTCAATTTATTTAATTCCTCTTTTATATTCATAGTTTACTTCCTATCTATCAATTCTCTAATACTGGTTACAATCTTTGTTGCACTATTAGGAATATCTAATTGTTTTAAATTTTCTTTCATTTCTTTTAATTTCTGTTCATTAGAAATAAGTTCATCAATCTTAGTAACTAAAATATCACCATTTAAGTCTTTTTCTTCTAAAAGAACAGCGGCTTTTGCATCAATTAAATCCATTGCATTTTTAAATTGATGATTATTGGGAACATAGGGACTTGGAATCAATATAGAAGGAATATTGAGAGCTATAATTTCACTTAGTGTCGATGCCCCTGCCCTTGATATCATCAAATCTGTACATTTCATAATTCGAGTCATGTTTTCAATATATGGTACAACTTTGACATTTTTTGGAAATGTTTGTTTTGATATCGTCTCATAATCAGATTTTCCAGTTACAAATAAAATCTCATAATCTTTTCCTTGAAAAGCATTCATTGTATTTACCAAAAATTCATTGATTTTACTTGCCCCTAAAGAACCCATAACAACGAGTACTAATTTTTTACCATTATGAAGTCCAAACTCTCGTTTGTCCATTGCCCTTTTTTTTCTTGCATCTTCACTACAAGGATTACCAGTGAAGATTGTTTTTTCTTTTGGAAATTCATTCATGGAAGATTTAAAAGATACACCAATCAAATCTACATAGCGACTCAAGAAACGATTGGAAGCTCCAGAGACACTGTTTTGTTCATGAATAAATGTCTTAATGTTAAGTTTATGTGCTGCATAAATAACTGGAGCTGTTACATATCCACCCACTCCAATTACAATATCAGGTTTGAATTTTTTTATTATTTTTTTACATTTTTTTACACTTTTTAAAAAGCAAGAAACTGTTTTTACATTTTTCCATATTTTTTTACGATAAAATCCATATATTTCAATTGTTTCAAAGGGAATATTGTAGGCTGGAACAATGTCTTTTTCCATTCGATTATGAGTCCCAATATATAAAAATTCACTATTTGGTTCTAATTCTTTTATTTTATTTACAATAGCCAAAGCAGGATAAATATGACCCCCTGTTCCACCAGCACTCACAATTACTCTCACACAATCACATCCTCATATCCATTATACCATATTCTATTCTTTTTCTAAATAGTTTAGAATAGAAAAAA
Organism: uncultured Muribaculaceae bacterium; assembly: GCA_964470385.1. GTDB lineage: Bacteria > Bacillota_I > Bacilli_A > RF39 > UBA660 > MGBC102946. The sequence goes on from CAYYCR010000022.1 coordinate 3,087, forward strand.
ATAGGGTATCCTATTTCCAATTATCAATATTTTTATTGTATTCCATAACTTTCCTTTTTTTAAGCTCTCTTGCATTAAGAAATTTGTCTAGTATAATACTACTGATAAAAAGTACAGCAAAAATAATCAAAGGAACAACTAAATTTTTATTTTCAGGATCTTCTATAAAACAAGCTATGAATAACACTAGACAACTAGCTGAAACCCATTTTGGAAACGAAAGTCCTCCATAAGTTTTTTGTTCCATTCTTTTATCAGCTCTATAAAATCCAAATGCTATCATAAAAATCATTATAAGCATTCCAATTATCATTAACACGATTATATATCCCTCCTATTTTGCAAATAAAATTGTAAAGCTACCCTTACTTCATTGTTTAGTTTATCTTGTTCTAATTCCTTTTCAAATTTATCTGCAAGACCTAATCCCATAGCATATAAATAATAAGAATTATATAATTGATAAAATTTTAATTCTTGCCTATTTAATTCTGAGATATCAGATAAATAAGTATATAACCCATTTAGTTTTTGAACTTCATCTTGATATTCAAATTTCAAAAATCTAATTTTTAAATAACAAATCATAACAATAAAGTTTACAATATATTCTATAAATAATAAATTGTAAGGGAATCTAAAGACTACAAACAATGATACTATAAAAAGAGGAATACCAAGTACAAATATGATAATAGGCGGAATCACTGTTATTTTTGCCCAATTCATATGATGACTTTCAGCATATGTTTCAAATTTAGAATAAAAAGTACTAATATAAGAAGCAATATCTTTTTCTATCGCTTTTAAGGCATAATTTTTGGTGGCATCTTTACTTATATCTTTGAAAACATCTTCTAATGCATACTCAATGGCATCGTCTGGGCCTTTAAAAATAAAGTAGATAATACTTCTTTCATAAGGCAATAATGTTTTAATTTTTTCTTTATCATGTTCTAATAATTTGATAAAGTTTTTTTGTTCTTTCCAAGTAATTTCTACAACGTTTTTAGTAGCAAGTTCATATATAGCTGTGATTATCGTATTCACATCAATTTTTACCTTTTTGGTTAAAATACCAGATGCTACTGCGTTAATATATTTAAAATTGGTATCACGATAATAATCATATTTTTTAACTACTCTTAAAGAAGTTTTATACTTTATTCTGACACAAAGTATCGAGAGCATTGAAATAACTGTACAAAAAATATTTACATAAATGTAACCATATATCCCTGTTCCACTATCACCTGCTTCAAATTCATCCATTCCCATAATCAATAAAATAAACTCTATTATTACAAATACAATAATCACATAACCCATATTTGATTCTGTATTTTTTTCCTTTTTCTTTTGCACCAATTACCACCTCTCATTAATGATGAAATATTTAATCAATGATTCCATTTTCATCAAAAGTACATTTTACTGCTGGTAACGTATCATCTCCTGGTGTCCCACTTTCTTCATCAATCCCATAAATAAATTGATTGCCACCAGAATCAATTGTAACAAGCATATCATTTGGAAATTGATCACCTGTTATTGGATTTTTAATGTCATCATCCAAAAGTCCTTCTGCTTTTAAGCATCCTAATGTAATACTTGTATGGATTTCTCCATCTGGCAATTCTAATGTGTGAATCGCCATCCAATTACTGGCAGCTTTTTTAAAGTTTTCTAACTGTGCTTTATATAATTGTTTTTTCCCACCTGATACATTTTTAGCAACTGCTGGTATTGCTAAAAGAGCTATAATAGCCAGTAATGTAATTACTCCTAATAATTCTGCTAATGTAAAACCTTTTTCTTTCATCTTCTCTACATCTCCTATCCTATTTTAAGTATAAACTAATTCCTAAAATTTGTCTATTAAAATATTAGAAATTAAAAAAAATATAACGATTTTTAACATCTTTATATTCTCTATTAAGAATTATTAACATCTTTATAAAATACTTTAGGTTCCAGAAAAATATCATCCATATCCATAATTTCAATTTCTTCTTTTTTATCCAAATTAGATTTAATTTTATCTATTGCAGAAACCACCTCAAAATCCTTTTTAGGAACTTGAACTTTTATATTTCTAGAAGTATTACCATCAAAATAAATAAACTGATAATAAATAAAATCACCAATATTTTCTCTAGAAATATCATTATTTACAATAAAACCTTTCAAAGCAATTTCTTCTTCTAAAGAAAACAAAATGTGCTCTTTGGTATCTTTTTGCTCTTTACCAGCAAATGTAATAGATACACTATCTTCTTTAAATCTCACCTGCATACTTCTATCTTTCATATAATCCCCTCATTCTTTTTTAGTCTACGTAACCAATAATTTCTTATCAATACTATTATTCCATAATTACATAAGGATATTCTACTTTGATGATTTTCCCGCTTTGATCCTGATGATTATTTAATTCATTTCCTCTTTTTTTCACAAGCAAATAATTTCCCGTATGCCCAATTAGATAGCCATCTTTTAAGACCTCTGGAATAAAAGTAACATTCTTCCCAATAAATTTTTTAAAATAAGTTTCTTCTAATTGTTTGGATAACAAAAGTAATTCTTTTACCCTTCTTTTTTTCACTTCCTCAGGAATCTGATTTTCCATTGTATCCGCAACCGTTCCTTTTCTTCTTGAATAAGGAAAAACATGAATTTTAGTAAAACCAATTTTTTTAATCGTTTGAATTGTTTCCTGATATAACTCTTCCGTTTCCCCAGGAAAACCAACAATGACATCAGTAGTAATAGATATCTCTGGTCTTATTTTCCGAATTTCTTCTATTTTCTTAATAAAATCTTGCGTCAAATATTTCCGATTCATTAACTTTAAAATCGTATCACTACCAGACTGTAACGGAATATGAAGATGATCAACCAATACATCATTTTCTTCCATGATTTTTAAAACACGATCATTTAATTCATTCATTTCGATAGAAGATATCCGAAGTCGTTCTAATCCATCAATCATAACAAGTTCTGATAATAAATTGGCAAAATCATAATTTTGAAATTCAGCCCCATAATTTCCAGTGTGAATTCCTGTTAGTACAATTTCACGATGTCCATTTTTCACTAAACTTTCAATTTCTTCTAAAACATCTTCCCGTTTCTTACTTCTAACATCCCCTCTAGTATAAGGAATAATACAATAAGAACAAAAATTATTGCACCCATCTTGTATTTTTACAAAAGCCCTAGTCCGATTAAAATTATTGAGTTTCATTGTTTCAAACGAAATTTTTTTTAAACTTCTAACATCCTCTAATCGTTGTTTATTTTTCACATATTCTTCAATGTAGTTGGCAATCAAAGATTTATTTACATTGCCAAGTATAATATCAACACCCTCTATTTCTTCTACTTTTTCTTTGCTTACCTGTGACATACAACCAACAACTACAATAATCGCACTCGGATTTTGTTTCATCGCATGATGAATCATTTTAAGAGACTTGTGGTCTGCAGCATTGGTAACCGTACAGGTATTAATAATATAGATATCGGCAAATTCTTCTTTTGCTTCCTTATAGCCTGCATTTTTCATTGCGTCTATCATTACATTACTCTCATAAGTATTGACTTTACACCCTAGCGTATAAATATAAAATGTCATTTCTAACAACTCCTTTAAAAAATAAGCCATAAGGCTTATTCTAAATGACTTCTAAATTCTTTTAAAGCATTTAAGAATGCGTCATTATGATTGACTTCGTTTTCTTTTGTAAAATCCATTTTTTTATCAACTTCAATGCTATTCTTTTGGCTTATTTCATTGAAATTAGGTATTTTTGGATATTCTATATGATTGTCTACCTTTCCATAGATTGGGGAAATAAAATCAGTTGTCTTAAATTTTTTTTGTTCAATCACTGGCATAAAAGTAGTCATTTCTAAAAAGTCATCGGTTTCGGGTTCTACTTCTTTTTCCTCTGTTCCTGATTCAATTTGCTCAATAACAGAAAGCAATTCTTTATTAGCTCCTGTTGTATTTTTATTTTTACTATTTAATAATTCTTGATAACTAATAATCGCTTTTTCTTCTTGTTCTTGTTCAAAAATAGCTACCACATCTTCTTTTTTTTCTAGGTCAGCTTGCATTTTGGCTAATACTTCTTCTAGATTCGCTTTTTTATTTTCCTCTGGTTCTTTTGTAATTTGTGTAATCTTAATTTCCTCTGGTTGCTCTTTTTTTCGCTCCTCTACTTCTTTCAATAAATCAATTTCTTCGGCTTTAAAAGAACGAATATTTTTACGATCCATATAAATCATCGTAAATAATATAATGGCACCAATGCAAAGAATAAATAAAAAGCCATAGAATAAAAATTGATTGTTAATCACACTTGCGATCCATTTCATATTTATCACTCCATATATTCATAGTTTAAGACACTTAATAAATAGATTGGTACGGTTTCTACCCTCATAATTCGTGGTCCTAATGTAACAGGAATAAAGCCGTTATCGATTAATTCTTGTTCTTCTCTTAATTCTAGTCCACCCTCTGGTCCAATCACTATAACCAGTTTATCATAATTTGACGTTGTTTGCAAAAACTTTTTGAAAGTATTTTTTTGTTCTTTGGTACTACAGACCATTTTCACTCCTTCAATCTTTTTTATTTCTTCTAATGTTTGAATCGGTTGAATATTGGGAATGATATGTCTCATACATTGTTCACTTGCTTCTTTCATAATTTTTTGCCAACGTTCTAATTTTTTTTCTATCTTATTTTGTTCTACTTTAACAACACATCGATTCATAATGACAGGAATGATTTCCAAAACTCCTAATTCTGTTGCTTTTTGAAGAATCAAATCCATTTTGCTTTCTTTTAAAACAGGAACTACCAAAACCACATTTTTCATAAAATCATTTTTTATTTCTAATTGTTTTTGAATGATAATTCTTGGTTCATAATTGACATTTTCTAGACAGCATAGAAAAAGTTCCTGATGAAAGACAACTTCGATTTGGTCACCATCTTTCATTCTCATTACTTTTTTAATATGGTAATAATCTGTTGGTTCTAATAAAAATTGATTTTCTTTTCGATTAAGAGCAAAGTATCTTTGCATAATATCATTCCTCGGTTTCTTCTTGATTTTCTAATTTGACTAATACTTCTCTTGGTTTTGCTCCGTTACTTGGTCCTATAATTCCACGTTCTTCTAATAAATCAATACATCTAGCAGCCCGGTTATATCCTAAATGAAAACGTCGTTGCAATAAAGAAGCACTTGCTTTTCCCCCAGTTACTACAAATTCGACAATATCGTTATATAGTGGTTCATCTTCTTCGCCATCATCCACCATTGTCGTTGCTCCTTTTTCTTCTTCTGACATCGTAAGAGTTTCGTCATAATGGGCTTTTTGTTGTGCACAAACAAAGTCTACAACAGCTTTAATTTCCTCATCTGAAATAAAAGTTCCTTGAATACGAATGGGAATATTTTCTCCTTGTGGTTTAAATAGCATATCTCCTTTTCCAAGTAGTTTTTCCGCTCCAGTCATATCAAGAATCGTTCTAGAGTCAATACTACTAGATACTGCAAAGGCAATTCTTGATGGAATATTTGCTTTTACAACTCCTGTAATAACATCAGTAGATGGTCTTTGCGTTGCTACAATTAAATGAATTCCAGCAGCACGTGCCATTTGGGTAATTCTCATAATAGAGTCTTCGACTTCTTTGGCAGCAACTAGCATAAGGTCAGCAAGTTCATCGATAATGACAACAATAAAGGGAAGTTTTCTTAATTGATCTTTTTCTGGAACTCCTACATTTTTCTTTTCGATATAATCATTATATCCTGCAATATTTTTGGTTCCAGAAGCTTCGAATGCTTCGTATCTCCTTTCCATTTCTACTACCATTTTTTTTAAGGCAATATTCGCCTTTTTTGGATCTGTTACAACAGGTGCTAGTAAATGAGGGATTCCGTTATACATAGAAAGTTCTACTTTTTTAGGGTCTACTAAGACAAGTTTTACTTCTTCTGGTTTGGCTCTCATTAAAATAGAGACAATCAAACTATTGATACAAACCGATTTTCCGCTTCCAGTAGATCCAGCTACCAAAAGGTGTGGTGTTTTATTGATTTCCATCCATTGTGGTTTTCCCATGATATCTCTTCCAAGTCCTGTTAGTAATTTGCTTTTTTCAAAAGAACTAGGGACTGCTTCTAGGACTTCTCTTACACAAACGGGAATGGATTTTTTATTTGGAATTTCTATTCCAATTGTTTTTTTACCTGGAATTGGTGCTTCAATTCTAACTTCTTTGGCGGCTAGTGCAAGGGCGATTTCTCTATGAATACTTAATATTTTACTTACTTTGGTTCCTGCTTTGATTTCAAGTTCATATTGGGTAACCGCTGGACCAATATTTGCTGCTACCGTTTTACCCTCAATTCCAAAATCCTTTAATACTTGTTCTAGTACGACAACATTATCTTTAATAGCATTTTGATTTTCTTTGTTGTTTCCTCTTTGTGGTTTGGCTAACAAATTCATTGGTGGATATTTATAATATTCATTGACATAGTATTCTTCCCCGTCATTAATAGGAACTGTTTCTTTTGGTTCTTCGATTTCTTTTTGTGGTTCTGCTACATGGATTAATTCATCCACACTTGATACGACAATTTTTTCTTCCTCTGGTTCTTCTTTGACTTCTTCTTTTTTCTCTGCTTCTTTTTCTAATTTTTCGATTCGGTGTTTTTCTTTTCGCTCTTGATTATGAGCAATTGACCTTTGAGCTTTTTTCTTCATCATTTGAATGAAGTCCCAGATAGAGACTCCTGTAAACATTACGGTTCCACAAATAATCATTGTCCACACTACAATCGTTGTACCTTTTAAATCTACTAAGTTTACAAATAATAAAGAGAAAATTGCTCCTATAATGCCTCCTCCTTGAGCACTTCTTACTTTGGTGATAGCTTCAAAGAAATTCGTAATGGTTTCTCCAATCACATCAAAACCTTTTAAATCGTTTTGTGATAAGTAACTAGTATGTGCCATGATTAAAATTCCAATCACAATAATATAGAGTCCAAATAGTTTCGATGTAAAAAAATTAGGTTTACTTCTTTTAATAATCATATAGACTCCAACAATAAAAAGGGCTAAAAAAAGAAGTCCATACCACGTTCCAAATAAAAAGATAAAAAAGGATCTAATTAAGGCTCCAAGCGGTCCATAAGCACAAAAACCAATGATTGCTGTAATGATAAATAGTAAACCAACAAGTTCTACTTCATAGCCAGTTCCTTTCTTTTTTTCTTCTTTTCTTTTTTTTGTTTTTGCCATAACATACCTCCTAGATTTCACTATCTTCATTATACTAAAAATCGAGCAAAATCGGAAGAGTATTTGTTTTTTTTACAAAAATTTTACAAGATAATTTTATGATTAAGAAAAAAAGCTATATGAAATGATTTCATTGTAGCTTTTTAAAACATATTATTCATTCTTTTTTCTTACTACCAAATGCATAACTCCGCCGATTAGTAAAATAACGCCTCCGCCAACTATAAATGGAATATAATTAACACTTTTTTCTTCTGTTTCTTTCTCTTCTAGTTTAGTATCATCATTTGTATTTGGTTTTTCTTCTTTATCGGAAGCATCCGTTTTATAAGAAATAATATATTTTCCTAATCCACTATCTTCAAAAGTAACTTCATTATTGTTTACTTTAGAATCTAATTTTACAACACTGCCATCTTCTCTTACGACATAAATGGCATCAAATTTTTTATTAGGACTTAATTTTACTGTTTGAGTTAATGTTATATTAGATAGTTCAATTTCTTTCTTATCCTTTGTTATTAAAGATACTTCATAAATTTCACTCTCTTTTCCATAGCGATTTTTCAAAGCATCACTCAAAGTTAATGGTTGATAATCTAATGAAACATCTTCATATTGAGATAAGATAGAATCTGGAACACGAATTTTTACATTGTCATTTTTTATATTCTTGTATGTCTCTTCTGGCGTAACTGGCGTATCACTTGGTTTTGCTATAGTTCCTATATTTTCTATCGGTTTGCTATTTAAATTACTATTTGTTGGCTTATCAACTGAAGTATTTGGTTTATCACTTGGTTTAGTATCTGGTTTTTCTGGTTGTTTCTTTTCAATCCAAGTTACTTTTGCTGTTGCATAACCTTTATTTCCAGCAACATCCATAAATTCAAACGTGTATTCAGCATTCTCATGGAAAGTATATGTTGACTGACCATTTCCTAAAATAGTAACTTTTTCACTTGGTTTTAAAGTTGCTACTACAGTTCCTTCTGTTTTTTCAGTTGTACTATATAGAATGGTTGCTGTTGGAGCTTTTTTATCTATCCAGTCAACACGAGCTGTAGCAGTTCCTTTATTTCCAACTTTATCGACCAATTCAAATGTAAATTCTCCGTTTTCCGTAAATGTATACGTAGTTTTACCACCATTATTTTTAACGGTAACGTCTTCACTTGGTTTTAAGGTTGCTACCACATTTTTATTGGTCCATTTTGTGGTACTATATGTAAATTCTGCTGTTGGAGGTTCTTTATCTATCCAATCTACTGTAACAGGAATTAAACCATCAATGCCATTTTCATCTTTATATTGGAAATTAAAAGTACCACTTTCTGTAAAGGTATATTCTTTACTAGCATTATTATTAAATATTCGATATCCATCTTCTAGTTCTAATGTAACTTTAACTTCTTGATTTGTTAATGCTTTTGTAGAATATTTTATTTCATATTTTGGTGGTTTTGAAATCCAATTTACATTTACTGTTGCATCTCCAAAATTTCCAGCATTATCTACAAATTCAAATGTAAACTCGCCGTTTTCTGTAAATGTATAAGTATCTTTCCCACCATTATTGGTAACCGTTACTTCTTCATCTGGTATTAAGGTTGCAATTACTTCACCATCTGTTAAATGAGTCGTACTAAACTCAAATTCAGCTGTTGGAGCAGTGGTATCTATCCAGTCTACGGTAATCGACTTTGTCCCAATATTTCCTAATTCATCTTGAAATCTTACTTCAATTGTATCATTTTCTAAGAATGTAATTGTTCTAATAAGATTTTCTGAATCTTCTGGATCTTCTGGATTTCCTGAAATAGAAACATTATTTGATAAAATGGTTATATTATCTTTATCAAATGAAAGAGTAGCTACTACGTTTTCATTTGTTATTTCAGTCGTACTAAATTTCACGTCTGCCTTAGGGGCTACTTTATCAATCCAATCAACATGGGCTGTAGCGGTTCCTTTATTTCCATTTTTATCTTTAAATTCAAAGGTAAAGTCTCCATTTTTGGTAAATGTATGAGTCATTTTACCACCATTATTTGTTACTGTAATCTCTCTTGTTGGATTCACTAATTCAGCTGTTACATCTTTATTTGTCTTACTTGTGATATTATAAATTACTTCTGCTCTTGGTGTTGGTTCTGCTGTTGTATCTTCATATAAAGTAATCTCTCCAAGTGATAAGTTATTATAAAATCCTTCATAGACACTTGTGCAATCAAATTTTACATATTTTGCTTGTAGTACTTCATCAAATTTGATTGTTTGAGCATTATTATTCGCTAGTAAGGTCTTAGATGCAACTTTAGTCCAATTACTATTATCCATACTAACATAGATATCCACATTTCGAGCAAATCCATAAGGTATCGTTCCACCTACAAAGCTTCCAACAGCACTACTATCATGTAAATAATCTAGTGCAGATACGAATCTTGGCTCTGCTAATTCAATGATTACATAAGTTGGTATATAAGGAGCAGCTTTACCATTCAATAAACCATTATGTGCAGATCTCCAATAAGAACTAGGGTTTCCATCTACAATATATGCTTTATTTCCAGCTTTGGTTTGAGTTCCTACTACGGGAACACTTAAAAGTTTATTTGGAATATATCTTTTCGTTTCTTCACCAAGATTATCTGTAAATGTAAAGTAGATGTAATCACTTGCTATATTTGTTCCATTCGCAATCGTTCTTACATAAACTCTCTTTTCGCCACTAAATAATGGATTAGAAACAGAAAATGGAGTCCATTCACTACTTGGATCTAGTGTCCACTCCATGAATGCATTTGTTCCATACATACGATCTTCAAAATCATTAATGGTGACACCTGATGGTTTAGCCGCTTTTGTAATATCAATTGTATAAATATTACCTTCTTTTGGTAATCCAACAATATGGACTTTAATATCATTAGTAATTGTAATACTATTTATTTCTTCCCCTGTTAAGCTTACAGAATGGTCATAGACTTCTTTCCAAGTTGTGCCCCCATCTAGACTATATTCCCAAGTAACTTGAGAACTTTGTAGTTGTTTTGACAATACAATTTTACCAGCATCAGCCCCATTAAATGAGAATGTAGCAATTCTATTATCCACTATTCCTAAAAGTGCATTTGCAATGACTGGAACTTCTTTTACATATATGGTATTTTTACCTGTTGCTTTTGTCGCTGTTCTTAATGTACTATCTTGTATCATCATCAATTTACTATGATATTCTACCGAAGTTATTTTCGTACCAATTCTTCTTGTTAAATCATACATTGGTAGTGGATAATAAGTATAAATAGAAGCAATCTCTTCTGCAAAATCAATTAACTCTTCTTCTGTTTTCGTATCATCCGTAATGTATAAATTTACGAGTCCAATCCACGCATCTAAATTTATAATTTCTTCTTTTAATGCATCACGATAAATTTGTTCTAATTTCGTTCTATCATTTTTATAGACATCTTCTAAAAGCATAATCATTTGTGCTTTTTCATATTTTTCATATTCATTTTGAGCATCTTGGGCAAGTAGCAAATAAGATCCTGTAGAGATTGTATTATTACTAATCGAATATCTACTTCCCCATCCATTGTATCCTACACCAGTTGTATTCGTCCATCCTATTGAAGAAGCACTATTTGATAACTGCCAAGCATATTTTCCACCACCTGCATTTTTAAGATAAACATAAGCCGCATGTCCTGGCTGTCCTACCACACGTGCTGGATATCCCCAAACACCATATAAGTTAGCAGCTGTTTTAGATAATCCTCCACATACAGATCCTTCTTCAAATACAATCCATAATTTAGGTTTTCCTGATTGATAAGGAACATTATATTTTGATAAATTATATTTTGCATCCCACATAGCATAATTTTCTTGACTATAATATTGAGGTCTATAATATCCATAGCCAAATGTATAATTAATATAATTATAAGGATTAAAACGTTTTACAGTGTCAGTACCATATTGTTTATAAGAATAATCATGTAGCCACAATATTTCTTCATCATCAATATTAGTAGCCATAACTCCTCTCATCTCGTCTATTGTGTAACTTTCAAACATAGCAGTATCTAAAAGACCTCGAACATGCATATCTTTATATATTTCATAACGATTTAATGCATTAGAAAGTTGATTACCACCAATCCAAAGTCCTACATTAACAGCATGAGATAAAGATAGAGAAAGCATCATTCTTAAATATAAATCTTTATACTTTGTAATACCTAATGCGGTTTCATTTTCATTCAATAAATCTTCTTTATGAGCATGATACAAGGTACTGAGAACTTGTAACGCCTTTTCATAAGTCCCACTCGGTCTTCCACCTATTGTCCATAAACGAAGAGCTTCTTCATTATTTAAAAACCAGTCTAATGTCTCGTAATGTTTCGTAGGATTACTTTCTACAAAGGAACGAAGTTGATATTGTCCAACATTCTTAATAAAGTTTCTCTGCAGTAACACAAGTCTTAAATCTTCTTTGACTGTTCCAGATTGATACTTTTCTTGAATGATTTTATCATATTCTTCTACTGTCATCATAACATTATCAGAGTAACCTTCTTTTACTAATTTGGCATCTCCCCATACAGCATGATCACTTGCATTAGAGCCATTATCATTTGCATAAAGCCTGATATAGTTGGCATTTCTAATGTCAATCTTAACACGAACAGCATTATCTGTTCCTTTTAATGCAGTAGGATTTTCTTCTGTACGTAAAGTCCAATTTTCACCATCTAAAGAGGTATAAATATAGAATTTTACTCCATTTCCAGCTTTTGATGTCGTATTTAGACCATAATAAGTAATAAAGTAATCATAATCTTTATATTTACTAATATCATATTCTACGGTAGAGGTCGCATGTGCCCATATTCCTTTTTTAATAACTACAGCTGAACCATCTATTTTCATGGTTAATGCTGCATTATCTACTGTTTTATCTAATCCAATCGTCTTCCATCCTATCTCGGCTTTTAAATAAGGAATGTCAGATAAGTATACAGCCTCTGAGGATTCCCTAGCATTATAAGAAAGTAGACCAGAGCTTTCTATCTTAATTTTTTGATTTTCTTTTGCCATATCAAAAGAAAAACCTACACTTGTGAAAATAATGGTTCCTAAAATAAAAGTACCAAAAATAATCGCAAAAGTTTTTTTCAATTTTCTTCTTTGTTTCATATTCAACTCCTCCTTACACTTTTAAAACTTTTTATGAATGCTTTTCCAAATAAAATCATACCTCATTTTCATCATTTTGTCAAAATGCATCACAATTCTTCAGTAAAATAGAATAAATTTTCTTCGCAATCATTTTTCTGTATAATGGTTATAAT
>CAYYCR010000023.1:0-15751 GCA_964470385.1 uncultured Muribaculaceae bacterium
CAGCATCAATTTCATCAATAAAAATTAAACATGGTGCACTTTGTTTTGCTTGTTTAAACATATCTCTAACACGACTAGCTCCAACACCTACAAATAACTCTACAAATTCACTACCACTAATATAGTAAAATGGAACATTGGCCTCCCCTGCAACAGCTCGTGCCAGTAAGGTCTTTCCTGTCCCTGGAGGACCTACTAATAGTACTCCTTTTGGAATCCTAGCACCTAAGCTTTGGAATTTTTTTGGACTCTTTAAAAAGTCGATTAATTCTGCTACTTCTTCTTTTTCTTCATCAAGTCCTGCAACATCTTTGAATGTTACCTTTTTATTATTTTCAGATAATCGAGCCCTACTTTTTCCAAAATCCATTGACTTATTGGCAGTCCCCATTTGTCTTGTCACAAGAAAGAAAGCACAACCGATTACTAGTAGCATTGGTACTACATTCACTAAGAATATAATAAACTTATTAGAATCTGGATCATTAACAGTCTCTAACTTAAATTTATGATTTTTTTCAAATGTTAATAATTGTGTCATTACCTCTTCTGATAATGGAACTTTTAAAACAAAATATTCATTTTCATTGTAACCTTTTAATTTTCCTTGAATTTCATAAACATAGGCGCTACTTCTAGGTACAATCCTAACTTCTGTTACATTTCCTTTTTCAGCATCTTGTATGAACTGATCATATGTAATATTATTTACTTTTTGATTAATGATACTAAAAAAGTACATAACACCAGCTATGATTAGAAATAGGAACAGATATGGCATTAGCCCTCTTTTCACAGCTTTTTTATTCATTCAAAATTTCCCTCCTTAATAGTACTTAAGTATTATATCATACTTTTCTTCTTTTGTTTTATCAAATTTTGATTTTTTTAAACCTGGAATCCAAACAACTTGGCCATTTTTATCGGTTACTATTGGCCAACTTTGTCGTAAATGAAGTGGGACTTTCTCATTAATAAAAATGTCTTTTATTTTCTTTGAATGCCCTAATCCCTTTACTTCTATTGTATCTTGTGCTTTTCTAGTCCTTACTATAAGTGGAAAAGAAACTTCTTTTTTACTTAATCTGCAAACAAAATTAGTATCAGTTTCCTCATTTTTTTGTATCTTTATTTTGTGTCCATTTGGTAGTACTACATCAGAAGCAAATTCTAACTGATAGCACTCTTCTTTTGATGTAATCCACTCAAGTTTATTATATTCTTTTCTAAGAATTTTCTTTTGTGGTAAATGAATTTGTGTCCCTGAACTTGCATTTAAAATCATATTTAAAATCATATTGATATGTTTTTTTTCTAAAACTTGTTGATGATTTCCATAAACCATACTAAGCATAGACATGATAACTCTTTTTTGTATCACTGGCTCTATCGTTTCAAAATCTGCAATATCTAAAGTATTGTTCTGAAATCTAGTATGAAATTCTAATGCTACTTGTTTTCCTACATACTTTTCTAATTCTTGTAAGTCATTACTCAAATTTAAAAATTTAAGATGAACCTTTTTATTTTCGGATTTCAAAAAAGGAAGAATCTGTTTTCGAATTCGATTTCTTGTATAAACATCGGAAGTATTAGAACTATCAATGCAGTATGGAATATGATTCATTTGATTATATTCTAACAATTGGTCTTTGGTATATTCTAGTAAAGGTCTTACAATAAAATATCCATTTTGCTTTGATATTTTTGAAAAGCCATGAAAAGATTGGATAGTAGAACCTCTCATCATTCTAAAAATCATCGTTTCCATTAAGTCGTCTCCATGATGTGCTGTAAAAAGATATGAACTTTTGTATTTTTTTAATATTTGTTCAAAAAATTGATATCGAATTTGATGAGCTTCAGCATGAAAATTATTTTGTTTATAAGTTTCAATTGTCATTGTCTCAAATATATGATGATGTTCTAAAGCATAATTTTTTACAAATTGTTCATCCTCTTTTTGACCTATTCTTCCAGTATTATGATTCACATGAGCACAAATAATGGTTTCAAAATAAGATTCTAATAACGATAAAAGTGCCATAGAATCAGGACCACCTGATACAGCTACTACAATTGGGGTAGATGGATCTATATTCTCTTTTAAAAATTGGTCAATATGAATCATTACCAATCAATTCCTTTCATTCCCACTTGTTCTAAAAATTTATTCGTTTTTGAAAATGGTTTACTTCCAAAAAAACCACGATATGCTGAAAGTGGGGATGGATGGACACTTTCAATAATTTTATGTCTCGGATTTGTAATAAGAACTTTTTTACTACGTGCATAACTTCCCCACAAAATAAATACAACTGGAGTTTCTCGATCATTTAATTTTCTAATTATATTATCGGTAAAAATTTCCCATCCTTTTTCTTTATGTGACAAAGGACTATTACGTACTACAGTCATAATTGAGTTTAATAATAGTACTCCCTTTTTCGCCCAATCTGTTAAGTCACTCGTTGTTCTTTTGATTCCCAAGTCATCTTCTAATTCTTTAAATATATTTTGCAATGATGGTGGCATTGGAACTCCTTCTTGCACAGAAAAGGATAAACCATGAGCTTCTTTATCTCCATGATAAGGGTCTTGTCCTAAAATGACAACTTTTACCTCATCATAATCAGTATATCTTAACGCATTAAATATATTCTTATATTCTGGAAAGACAATTTTATGTTGATATTCATTTTTAACAAATATTCCCAAATTTTTAAAATAGTCTTTTTTCCATTCCTCTTGTAATACAATATCCCATTTTTTATTTATCATAATGTTCACTTCCTATACCGCTTTTCATTTTCAATTCTCTATATGATGGAAATCCACCAATACTTTCTGCATTTTTAATACTATTGTTGATAGCTTTTACTAAAATATCAGAAGCAAATAGACCTACATAATTTACCAAATCAAAAGAATTCATATTTAATTTTTTTCTATTTTTTCCATGGGGGGATATCGAAAAAATAACATCTCCATCATAATTGGTATGGACTGGATAAATAGCTCTTGCCATTCCATCATGTGCTAATTCAGAAACCTTTATCAGTTCTTCTCTATTCATCTCAATATTTGTTACAATTACTACAAGAGTCGTATTCGTTCCTCTTTGTATAAATAGATCATTGTAATTTTCATTATAATAGTTATGAATATCATAACCACCTGAGTTTGAATAAAAATCTTTCGTAATTGGGCTTATTACATCTCCTATCCCATTTGTTACCACAAATGCACCTATATATACATTTTCTTTTACTTCTTCAATATGAATCCCAAAACCACCTTTGATTCTATTTTCATATGTCAGTTTTCCTGTAGTAGCTCCCATGCCTACTCCAATATTACCTTGCTTTAAATTATCGTAGCTAGCATTCTTAGCCATAGAAAATCCATCTTTTATATGAGGTCTTTCATCTTTTCCTATGTGCCTATCATATATTACAGCTCCTACTATACTTGGGGAATCCAAATAATCCATAACACCAATGGAACTTTCTAATCAAAAAGTACTTCCACCTGTTAATACGATAGCTCTTACAAGTTTATCTGCTCCCTTTATTTCAAAGGCTGGTATGTTAATAGTACCAGTATCAGAACCCCTAACATCAATCCCGATGTCTGCTCCATCATCTGGTATAATAACGGTTGCCCCAGTTATGTTTTCTGTATCCGTATAATGTCCAATCTTAATTCCTAATTTTTCTAGCATATTATTTCCTTTCACATCATCACTTGTTATTCATTTGAGCTAATGGTATTCGCAATATCAATAAATATTTCTAACGATAACTGTTCAGCTCTTACAGTTAAATCAAATCCATATTTTTTTAATACCTTTTCTATTTCATTTAAAGGATAATCAGATAAATTATTTTTTAAGTTTTTCCTTTTCTGTTTAAAACTATCACGAATTAATGTAAAGAAACATGTTTCATTGTTGACACTTTTTAACTGTTTCTTTTTTGTCATTTCAATAATAATGCTATCAACATTCGGTTTTGGTAAAAAAACATTTCTACTAATATCCATGGTTTTTCTTACAGAAAAGTAATAATTTAAAAAAACAGATAGAGAACTATAGTCTTTGCTTCCAGGGGTTGCTTTAAAACGATTTCCTACTTCCTTTTGGACCATAATTACAATTTTATCCACAGGAATTTGATCTTCAATTATTTTCATGATAATAGGTGTTGTAATATAATATGGCAAATTAGCTACAACATAAAGTTCCTGAAATGCATAGCTAGATAATTTTTGTTTTACATCAGAAATTAAAAAATCCTGATAAATAATTTCTACATTTTTATTTTCTCTTAATGTTTCATCTAATATTGGTTTTAATTTTCTATCAATTTCATAACAAAGTACTTGACCTGCTTTTTCTCCTAATTTATAAGTTAAAGATCCTGCCCCTGGTCCTATTTCTAGTACAAGGGTATCCTTATCAATTCCTGCTTTTGCAATAATGTTGTCAATAATATTTTCATCAATAATAAAATTTTGACCAAAATTTTTTTTAAAATTAAATCCATGTTTTTCTAATAATAGTTTCATTTTGGTTGGTGAATATTCCATAAGTACCTCCTATCTCTTATTATAGCGACTTTTCTTTTATTCTTCAAGAAAAAATATAAATGGTAAAATAAAACTAATAAATTTATCGACTTTTCACTTTGCCTTTTTTCTAAGTTTTGATATTGGCACAAATACATTGTTGAAACAAAATTCAATAACCACAATACCTGATTCACATTGATGTAAATATTACTTTTAATATAACATATTTTTGTAACATCTTTAGATTCGTTATTACCTCTTATATTATAAGAATCATTATCAACTCGGTAGATTCTCTTATATTATAAAGATTCCTACTATATTAGAAATAATATTTTGCATTTTAATTTAAAGTAGTAACTTGCCGAACAGATCTATATTTATTGCCTATTTCATTTGTGATTTTATTTTATTGATTCTATCCATTAGTAAAATACAGATTTTATTAATTCTTCTATCAGTCATTTTTGTGATTCTTTGATATTTATGTAATAATTCAGCAAATTCATCTACTAATCCATCTAATTTAGAGATTTTGAATCTTTTTATATCTTTAATTTTGGTAATGATTGAATCAAAATTATCAACTGTATAAAAAAATCGACCTTGTCCATTGATAATCACTTCTTCATCATTATAATCTAATATATTTAATGATTGACCATTATCAAATATTGGTGCCACATCTAGCCATTTTAATGTATTAATATCTCTTATTATTCCAAAGTTATTTAAATGTCTATCTTCATTTAATATTAAATAATCTAGAATAAACATATTTTCCAGTTTCTCACGAACACGATTAATCCCTTTCTCTTCTAAGATATGAATATATTCTTCATAAGCATTTTCTTTTTTTACGTTATCATATAATATTTGGTGTGCAGATATTAATTCAGTATTCGTATTAATAAAACATTCACATTTTGAAACAACTCTGTCATGAATAACCTCCAAAGTATATGTCACATGATCAAATTCTAATCTTTCGCATATCATACTAGCTAACACTTCATTAAATGGTTGCATTACTTCATTCTTGTAACCACCTTTTAATAAATATCTCTTACCATTTTCAATTACCCAAGTTTTCTTTAATCTTCCATCTGTAGTATTATTTGGGGATATTAAGCTAATTTTTATACTACTATCTAACCCATTACCAAATGTTGCATTAATAAAATCTGAATCCTCAAAATCATGTTCAAAGAAATTAATATCTTTATACTCTATATTAGAATCTGTCTGTTTTACCCAATATTGATCAGATAGAGATAATCCAAAAGCTTTATCTAATAATTCATCAGGTGATGTAATATCTAACTTTGCTAGTAATAAATCTAAATCATCTCTCCATGATGGAATACCTCTTCCTTTAAACCAATCTGTAAGTAGTGGGGTAATACTACTATTTTTACTATAACTATTAAATAGAATTAATGGTGCGTAATCTATATTTTTAACTTCATATATATCAGTAAACACTTTTAATATTTCATTATACTCTGCTATCAATACTTCCGTATTTTTATTCATTAAAGTACATTTCATAGGTAGATCCTCTCCCTTTTATATTTATTATAACATAATCCTTATATTTGCTTTATATTTATACAGTTAAAAAATATCTAATATTTATTATTTTGAATTATTAGTTATAATTCCTTACAAAAAAAAGAATGATGAAATAAAAATATCATCATTTATTTTGTTTTCAAAAAATTATAAACGATCCCCCTCAAATATTAAAGCAACCTTTGACTATGATGAAAAAGTCTATTATAAATGTCTGGGGGATTAATTCAAAAAATATTTATGATAGTTCATCCGGAATTAATTTTTATATTGTTTATTCCAATTACAATTTTTTACCCCCTATAATCTAAGAAAGAGCGAATATTTTTTAAAATCCCCATCTTTGTACATTAAATTGTACACTATTTCCACTTGTATTTCCATTTTTAGCATCATTTACAGAAGAGTAGGCCAAATCAATCCACACATTTCCATTTTGCCATGCCTTATTCATAGATCCTCCTCTATCCAATACGACTCCATAAAAAGGTTCTATTTTACCATTATCAATTTCTACAATCGTTCCACATGGAAGTGCCGTTGCTGCTGACAATATTCTTACTTTTCCATATTCTTCATCCTCATAATAAATTCCATCATTTATAAGACTATGTTTTCCTCTATTTTTTGTATGACAAGCTACATTTCCTGTCTTGCTACAACCAGCACAGTCAGGACCATAACCTGTTAATTTTCCAACATATGCTCCTGCTGGTCCCGTTCCCTTTTCAATAACTTCTGTTACAGGTTCTTTCACCACAATTCTTTCTGAATTTTCTTTCAAAGTTGTAATACCTACTTCTCCTTTAACTAATACTTTAGTAACCGTGGATGGAGTTTTAGAATTATATACTGTTTTTGTGTCATAAGGAATTACTTCATTAAATGTACTATAACTTTTATTTTCGTTTAAATTATCTGATTCTAATCCCTGTTTTTTAATGACTGAACCACTAAAAAAAGAAGTAAATCCAATTAATAAACAACTAAGCCACTTTGCAATCATACAGATAATGGTTATATTCATTTCTGTTCACCTCTATTATCATATTATCATAGAGATTATTTTTAGTCAAATTGCATGTTTATGTTGTATTTTAGATAATTCCTTCTTTTTTCACGATTTTATTTACATTTAAATCCTTGATCTTCAAAGGCTTTTTTCGCATCTTCATATTTTGCTGTTCCTTTTTCGATATTAAAGCTATCAAAATATTCACTATCTGAATCTGCTGTAATTTTAATTCCGTCTTTGGTTTCCTTAACATCTACTCCACTCATCATACTTTTATAAGTATCCATAAGTTCTTTTTTCTGATCTTTATATTCATCTGGAAGTTTCAAATCAATAGTAAGATTCATAGATTCTATAGTATCTTTTTTAAATTTTATTGCTACTTCTGCTTTTGTTTCAATCCCATCCGTTTTTTCTGTGTTTGTACATGTTAATGTTTTACCAGTATTACCACATCCAGTAAGTGCTAATGCGAAAACTGGAAGTAATAATGCAATTTTACCCTTTTTCATTTATAATTCCTCCTCTATAAATCTATATTACCACTTTCTAAAAATAGACGCAATAAGAAAGTGAAATTTATGTGAAAAACTGTAGTTTCCATTTATGATTCTTTTAATGTGAAACACTTTTCTGCATTCTTTGTTGTTTGTTCTAATACTTGATCTACTGGTACCTGTTTTATTTTCGCAATTTCCTCGGCAACAAATCGAATATTTTTTGGCTCATTCTTTTTTCCACGATATGGTTCTGGAGTCAAATAGGGACTATCAGTTTCTAATAATATATTTTCTAATGGTAACATTTTTACCACTTCTTTTAAAATTCTACTATTTTTAAATGTTAAAACACCACCTATACCAAAATAAATATTTAAATCTAAAAATTTTAAAGCCATTTCTACACTTCCACTATAACAATGTAAAACCATATCGATATCACGAAATTCTTTCATAATTTGATACGTATCTTCGATAGAATCTCTACTATGAATTACAACTGGTTTATGATACTTTCTAGCAATTTCAAGTTGTCTTTTAAAATAACGTATTTGCAATTCTTTATCTTCTTTTCCATAATGATAATCTAATCCTATTTCTCCAATTCCTACAATCTTGTTATCATTTACATGTTGTTCTATCCACAGCAAAGAAGCTTCATTACTAGTGTTTACTTCACTTGGATGAATTCCTACTACGCCATAAACATTTTCATATTTTTTTGTAAGTTCTAAAACTTCCCTATTCGTTTTGTCGTTGACCCCTGCTGCTATCATATAGTTATCTTCCATATTATGAATGATATTATCTACATCTTCATAATCTTCTTTACATAAATGACAATGTGTATCAATCATCATATTTTATTCCTCCTACTTTTTATTATACATTGATTTTAAAAGAGAAACAAATCTTTTATAATATTTATACTTTCACTATTTAATTTCTAATTTTTTTGTTTTTTCTTTTTCTATTTTTATCTTTATTACTCTTTTTAACTCATCTAATATGATTTCATAATCCAAATTACTTAATGCTATTCTACTATTACGAGGATGTGACTGCCATCTTTTGTCATAATTTATTTTTAATTCCTCTTTAGTGATTATAATTTCTTCATTTTCTAAAAAATCATTTTGTGTTAAAATAAGCTTAGCAAATGTAGGAACAAATTCATATTTAGTATGCCAAGTATCAAGAACAACTATATTTGGATTACTATACCAATGACAACTTTCCTCTCTATGCATTCGTTGTTCATCCCTCATCCAATCTGGTACACGCATACAAAAATCATCTGCCTTTTCTACCTTAAAAAACTCTTCTACCAGATAAACCTGGCTTGCCTCATCTAGATTAGAATTTTTATAATTTTTAAAACAAAGTTCTACTACTTGAGCATACTCGAATGCTCCACCCTCTATCGTAGTTAAAGAGGGGGGAAAAGTAATCCTTTTTACAGTAGCATCAAAAAATACTTTATTAGAAATTTTTGTTATTCCATTAAAAAAGTTAACACTTTCTAACACCATATTAGTAAACAACGGCCCACTAAGTTCACATAAAGAGGGTGGGAATATAACATCTTTGCATAAACATAATTGTCTTATGTTATTAATAAATTTATTCTCGTTACCACAAACTGATAAATTGCTATCTGATATGTTTATTCTTGTTAATCCATCTGGAAAGTGAAATTCTCTACTTTTTCTCTGTTTATTTTTTATCATTTTATATATTAAATATAACGGCTCCGAAATACTTTCGTCATTATAATATATCATATCATAGATAGTTGCTAACGAAAGAATTGGCCTAAATTCTAAAATTCGTTTATGAAAAATCATATCAGATATATCTTCTAGTGGAAAAGTGGAACTAAATTTTAAAATTTTTTCAGGCAAATTCACTGAACTATACTTTTCCATTGGTTCTGTACGCCAATGGAAATATTCTTCTAACTTGCTATAATTCTCTGTATCCATAGCCAACAAAAAACCCAATTTTTTGTTATCATTTAATATATCAATAAATGAAAATTCATTGTCTTCATTTTTCAATACTGTTTTTAAAGCTTCTATGACAATTCTATGAACTTCTATAGCCAACGGGTCTCCTATAAGTGGATTTTGCTCTTGTAAAAGTGATGATATTTTTTCCATAATGATTTTACCATAACATTCTAATTCAATAAAATTACATTCTTCTGCTAAATGAGATTCATAATCATACGATATAACATCTGTGATAGCCATAAATTTTAAATGATAAAATGAATCCATATCCTGATTATCCACTATATTATGTCCGTAAAGACTAAGTGCCTTTACTTTTATTTCCAACTTTTCAACTTTAGAAATTGACTCAATTGTAATAAACACTTTCATTTCTTTCTGTAATGAAATTATTTCTTCTCTTAGTTTTTCTACTTCCACTTTTTTATGTTCATAAATGTATTTTGATAAAGCTTCCTCCATAAAAGCAATCGTAAGAAAATCATTATCACAGTTTTCTATATCTCTCTTATCCTCTATCATAAACGCTTCTATCATTTGCTTTAATTCTTCTTGTTTTTTATTTAACAATTCTGTTTCTATATCTCTTTCTACAAACTCTTCATTTCCAAGAGTTTCATAATTCATCAAATAAGAATCTATTTGCAGTTTTATCGTTTGGATTTGATTCGTATATACTAGTAAAGTACCCGCTAAATGGTTCATTTCTTCTTTGATACTATTTTTCTTTTTAGAAGACAAAAATAATTTTTCATCAAAGATTTCTTTTAATGCCATTCTCCTAACATTCGCTTCAATTGCTAACTTTTCTATACGCCTGTAATAGAGTTTTAATTTACTCATTTTAATCATCATATTTATTTTTTTTGTTCCGTCATTATAATAAAATGCTTTCTCAAATGAATTGTCTACTTCTTCTACATCTAACAAATTGTGCAACATTTCTATATACATATTCATTTGCCCGTAAAGATTACTAGTATTTAAGTCAATACTTAAAACAGTTCTTTTCTTAGTTAAAATATCAGAATATTCTTTTTTAATATCCTCTAAATATTTTATCTTTTCTTTATCTCCCTCAAATATCTCACGTGATAGTATTGGAATACAATCGTTTAAACTTGATAAAGCACTTGTATATTCCCTTTTATGTCCTAATAATTTTTTGATAAGTTCTTTTAACTTCATTGATTAAATCCCCCTAACTTTTTTAAAGTTTTTCCTTTTTTTGATTTTACTATTTTTTTTATATTCCTTAATATTTCAACACAATCAAAATAACTTATTTCTTGGGAAGAAGAATCGGTTTTTTTTACAAATTCCATTACTAATTCTGGACCTGTTATTATGATGTGTTCACAATCATTTTCTAGTGATTGATTTAATATAAGTGCACCAAAAGTAGGATAAACTTCATATGTAAGAAGCCATAGCTCTCTTTTAGTACTATCTGGTAAATCTGGTACATATCTCCTTTTTTCTGATATATATACATGAAACATTGATCTTATTAAATCACTTAAGCTGAAGTTATCCAACATTAATTGTTCATACTCATCAAAATATAGGCACATAATTTTTGCATTAGAAAATGCTGTTTCACCTATGCGTACAAGAGACTGTGGGAAAAAAATAGTTTTTGCTTTTACTCCTCTAAAAGCATCATTTGAAATTTCCTTTATCCCATTGTTAAAAATAATATCAATAAATGACATATTGGAAAAAATATTCCCATTAATTCTTTGTAAAGATGAGGGAAATTCAATGACACAATCTGATGACAAATCTCTCAGTCTTTTGATAAATTTTTGTTCCATTTCTAATTCTTTGGCATATTTTCGTTTATTTTCAAAATCCATTCTATTATAGAATCCATTTATTTCTCGTAAACCTGCTGGTAATTTAAAATACATACTGTTTCTCTCTTGTTCTTTTTTTAATATCTTGTATACTTCATATAAAGGATCAAGGCTACTTTCTTCATTATAATATATCATACTATATATCGTATCTAGTGGTAATATTTCTTCAAAGTCAAAAATTCGTTCATGAAAATTCACATAATTATATTTTGACATCGGTTCCATACAAGTTTTAAAATAATTCTCTAAACCATTTTTCCTTTCAACAGCCAGTAATAAGCCTAATTTTTTCTTATCATTTAATATATCTATAATTGAAAATTCATTATCTTTATTTTTCAATACTTTTGTAATTGCTTGAACTACAATTGAATAATTAGGTGAGAATTTTTCTTTCAAATCCCAATCATCTCCATGTAAAATTGTTGATATACTATTTGTAATAAATTCTCCATAACATTCAAGTTCTATAAAATTACACTTTTCAGCTAAATTTTGCTCTTCTTTTATCATAATATTATCTGTTATAGCTAAAAATTTTAAACCGTATAAACGACGCAAATCGTCTTTTTCTATTATATTATGACCATAAACAGTAAGTGCCTTTGCTTTCAATTCTAATTTTTCTATTTGTGAAAGCACTTGCTCTGGATTAGGAGTATTTAATAAATATATTTCTTTCCATAGTTTTTCCACTTCCACCTTTTCATGTTCATAAATGTATTTTGATAAAGCTTCCTCCATAAAAGCAATTGTAAGAAATTCATTATCACAATTTTCTATATCTCTCTTATCCTCTATCATAAACTCTTCTATCATTTGCTTTAATTCTTCTTGTTTTTTATTTAACAATTCTGTTTCTATATCTCTTTCTACAAACTCTTCATTTCCAAGAGTTTCATAATTCATCAAATAAGAATCTATTTGCAGTTTTATCGTTTGGATTTGATTCGTATATACTAGTAAAGTACCCGCTAAATGGTTCATTTCTTCTTTGATACTATTTTTCTTTTTAGAAGACAAAAATAATTTTTCATCAAAGATTTCTTTTAATGCCATTCTCCTAACATTCGCTTCAATTGCTAACTTTTCTATACGCCTGTAATAGAGTTTTAATTTACTCATTTTAATCATCATATTTATTTTTTTTGTTCCGTCATTATAATAAAATGCTTTCTCAAATGAATTGTCTACTTCTTCTACATCTAACAAATTGTGCAACATTTCTATATACATATTCATTTGCCCGTAAAGATTACTAGTATTTAAGTCAATACTTAAAACAGTTCTTTTCTTAGTTAAAATATCAGAATATTCTTTTTTAATATCCTCTAAATATTTTATCTTTTCTTTATCTCCCTCAAATATCTCACGTGATAATATTGGAATACAATCATTTAAACTTGATAAAGCACTTGTATATTCGATTTTATGCCCTAATAATTTTTTGATAAGTTCTTTTAATTTCATTGCTTAAGTCTCCTTTTTTAGATGTATGCTATTCTAACATATTTCCTATTCTAACGCAAATATAACCAAAAATATTTTTTAGAGTTTACCTATGTTGATACTATATCCATTTTTGTTACATACTGACTCAGAACAACACAAAAAAAGAAAGAAACTCTTTCTTATATTCCAAGTTCAAATGGATCTTCTTTCGTTCCTGCCCCACTAATAATTTTTACATCTTTTTTCAAATATAAAACAGGTCTTACTGCATTAGCTTCCGTTACATTCGTATAACTAACATATCCCAAATTATAAATAGAAGATATATAAATATCGTTATTTACAATTGGTGTCAATAACCATTCATCCTTACCACTATGCAACCAATTACTTGAAAAACAATCTTGATATTCTAGTTCATTCCAATGGTACATGCTTTCTTTTTCACACTTATCAGAACTTGTAGCATATCCATAATCACTTGGATACATAAGACCTACTGCTCCTAACCAATAAGCATTGTTATTCTCCCCCTTATATCCGCGTTCATAATGATATACATTAAAGCGACTTCTATCTGATTCTATATTAGAAATGCTTCCTAATTTCCAAGGATATTTCATATCAATATAATTTTTACTCGTTTTTTCAATAGCATTTAAAAATACACTATTAAGTTCTTCTTGAAGACTAGATTCATTCCACCTATTACGATTATGACTCCAAGAAATATTGTCACTATAAAATTCCTCCCTGATAATTTTGGCCTGACCATCAAAGGAACCTATAATCCTCCAAAGTTCATTATTAAATTTCACATAATTATTTGGATTCTTTCCAACATATCTCATATTTTTATCGGGATCACTTCTAAGTACCTCATCACTTTGGCTATACAATTGAGCTGCTACACTTCTTCCATAATTTATATTATTGGGAATATTCTTAATAATACAAGTACTCGGATCATATTCAGTCACACTAATAGTTGCCTCATTTGCCTCTTTCACTGCACACCAACCACTATCATAAATAGCAAGACTTATCTCCCCTTGCTCAGAAACCCTCATAATCCCACCTTGGGGAGTACGACCACTATAATCTAATTCAGCTGGTTTTCCCTCAGAAAAAGAAAATACTTGTTCCGCTGAATACCCCTCTTGTAAAATTTTTCCCAAATACATGGTTTTCGCACTATCTAATAATCCATAAGCCGTATCCTTGAAAGCACTTTTTCTAGATTTTGTTACAATATTCATCACAACTGGAACAGTAATCATACATACGATAGCTAGAATTACGATAACTGCTAATAACTCAACTAGTGTAAATCCTCTTTTTTTCATAATAGACCCCTTTATTTTTCCCTCATCAATGAAAAAATTATACCATGTATTAGTATAATTTTCAATATTTTATTTTAATATAGAGATAGCGTATAAAATACACCAAAACACAAATTAAATATATTACATCAATACTATTATATTCTACTACGATACTACCTAAGACGAGCAATGAAACAGTGATGAATCCAAGTACAACCCACTTCATATCTTTATTCTTAGTAGTCATAATATCTCCTTCTATATTTTTTTCAACAACACTATTACTATAACATTTTTTTTTAAGAAGGAGCAACTGCTATATCATTTTTTTCTTCGACAATTTACAACTATTTACATCTTATTTTTACGATATTCTTCAATTTCAGCCATTTTTTTATCTTTATCCATTCTCAAAAATAAAGGAACTGGATCATTTAATATGATACCACTATCTAGACCATTAAAATTATCAATGGAATCGATAAACCGATTTTCTGTATTCAACTGCTTAAATATAGAATCAGCCGTATCAGGTAAAAATGGAGATAATAACACCGCTCCACATCGAATTGCCTCTAATAAATGATAAAGCACTGTAGAAAGTCGTTCTTTTTTTTCGTGATTTTTAGCCAATTCCCATGGCATTGTTTCATCAATATATTTATTACTTCTTCTAAAAATTTCAAAAACTTCATCTATCGCATCAGCAATACGATATTCTTGCATTTTTTCTTCTACCTTTTCTTTGGCATTTAATACAACATCTATTAATTCTTGATCGATTGCTTCTTTTTCAGTTGGTTCTTTTACAATACCATCAAAATATTTTTTTGACATGGCAATTGTTCGATTCACCAAATTCCCAAGAACATTAGCCAAATCAGAATTAACCCGTTCAATTAATAACTCATAAGTAAATATCCCATCGCTTGAATAAGGAATTTCATGCAATAAATAATACCGAACTGCATCGACTCCAAATAAACTTACTAAGTCATCTGCATATATAATATTCCCTTTTGATTTACTCATTTTATCATTACCACAAAGTAACCATGGATGACCAAATATCTGTTTTGGTAGTGGTAACTCAAGTGCCATTAACATGATAGGCCAATAAATGGTATGAAATCTCAAGATGTCTTTTCCTATCAAATGAAGATCGGCTGGCCAATATTTTTCAAATTCTTCACTACTATTTCCCATGACATTATATCCCAAAAAGGTAATATAATTACTAAGTGCATCAATCCAAACATAGACTACATGACCAGTGTCAAATTCTACTGGAACGCCCCAAGAAAACGAAGTCCTTGACACACATAAGTCTTGTAATCCTGGTTTGATAAAATTATTCACAATTTCATTTTTTCGACTAATTGGTTCTATAAATTTAGGATGTGTTTCAATGTACTCTTCTAATCGTTTACTA
>CAYYCR010000024.1:0-15095 GCA_964470385.1 uncultured Muribaculaceae bacterium
CTTATTTGGCTTCCTCTGTTGCTCTAATTTCACGAATCACTGTTACTTTAATCGTTCCAGGATATTGCATTTCTTCCTCTATTTTGGTTTTAATATCACGTGCAATTTTATGGCTTTGTAAATCGTCTACTTCTTCTGGTTTTACAATGACACGTAACTCTCTTCCCGCTTGTACTGCGAATGTTTTTTCTACACCTGGCATAACATTAGCAATGTTTTCTAAATCTTGTAAACGTTTAATATAATTTTCTAAAGAATCATTTCTAGCTCCTGGGCGTGATGCTGATAAGGTATCAGCAATTGCAACCAAAATAGAAATTACACTAGTCGCCTCTTTATCTCCATGATGTGATTCAATGGCATTAATTACGGTTTCATTTTCTTTATATTTAAGGGCTAAATTACTTCCTAATTCAACATGACTACCCTCTACTTCGTGGTCAATAGCTTTTCCAATATCATGTAATAATCCAGCACGTTTAGCTAGTGCAATATTTTCATTTAGTTCGGCTGCTAAAATACCAGATAGTTGTGCCACTTCAATAGAATGTTGCAAAGCATTTTGTCCATAACTTGTTCTAAAATGTAATTTTCCAATTAATTCCACCAATTCTGGGTCCATCTTTGTAATTCCTAATTCAAACAAAGCTTCCTCTCCATACTCTAATATTTTAGCCCTCATATCCTGACTTGTTTTTTCATATAATTCTTCAATTCTAGTTGGGTGTATTCTTCCATCTTTAATTAAGGATTCAATTGTTACACGAGCTATCTCTCGCCGTAATGGATCAAAACTTGATAGTACAATTGCTTCTGGAGTATCGTCAATAATTAAATCAACTCCAGTTACTGCCTCAATCGTTCTGATATTTCTTCCCTCTCTACCAATAATCCGACCTTTCATTTCATCATTTGGCAAATTTACAACTGTAACAGTTTGATCATTAGCTACATCACTTGCATATTTTTGCATTGATGAAATTAGTAAAGTTTTTGCTTTTTTATCTACTTCCAATCTGGCATCTGCTTCTGCATCCTTAATATAAGCTGCAATCTCTAAACTCATCATGTCTTCTACTTTTTTCATTACCATTTCTCTTGCCTGATTTTTAGAAAAACCAGCAATACTTTCTAACAATTCAATTTGTTCCTTTTTAAGTTCTTCCACTTTTACTTGTTCATTTTGGATTTCTTTTTGTTTGTTAATTAAATTATTTTCTTTTTCTTCTAACATTTGTTCACGATTTTGTAAGGTTTGATCACGTCTGTCAATATTATTTTCACGACTCAATAATCGCTCCTCAGCTTCTTTTACTTCTTGTTTTTTTTCTTTTATTTCTTTATCAGTATCTATTTTTAATTTGTGTGCTTCTTCTTTAGCTTCTAATAAATAATCTCTTTTAATCTTGTCAGCTTCCTTTTTTGATTTTTCCAACATTTCCTCTATCTTTTTAGCTGCCTGATTTCCTCTTATATAATTAAAAACAAAAATAACAATTATGCCTACAAAAATTCCAATTAACACCAGTAAAATGGAGATTATAATGTCGCTCATATCTTCCCTCCATTTTCTATAATAAAATCTATTTAAAGTAAAACAATTATTTTACTCTATCTTTATTGTAATGTTTCTAGAACTATAAGTCAAGAAAAAAATTTTACATTTAAAAAATGAAAACCTCATATAAGTGTTATCATTTTTAAAATTTTCATTATAATTAAAACATATCACTCAATTATGCTATATTCTAAACCTATTTTTTACTAAGTTCATTTTCACTATTCATAATCTGCTTTTCCGTTAATCCTGTTACTTTTTTGATAAGTGATATTTCTAGTCCCTCCTGTAACATTGAAAGAGCTGTTTTTAATTTTCCTATTTTTTCGCCTCTTTTTTCTCCAATCTCAATTCCTTCTCTACGAAATCCTGCTGTTGCTTGTTCAAATGTCATTTCCATTTTTTCTACCTCCTTTAATCTTTGATAAATTTCCTTATCTGTATTGTAATATTGAATTTTTTTTACCAAATGTTTTAATTCTTCTTTATGACTTAATTCTTCTATTACAGATTGTCCTTTTTCTTTTACTCCTTTATCATCTAAAGTAAAGAGTCTAGCATAATCATAGTCTAATCCTTTCTTTTCTTTTAGTGCTTCTTTAATATTCCAAATCTTAATTTTCGATACGTTTCCTAACTGTTCTTTTAATATTTTTTCAAATTCTTCATATTCTTTTAATACTTGCTTTTTTCCAAAAGAAAAATTGATAATCAAATATACTTCTACTGGTAATAACTTTTTATAATCATTTCCTGGATTTTGATTAGCATAAAATTCTGAAGAATAGTATTTTACTCTTTCCACTAAATTTTTCAAATCTTTGTTCTGAATTTCCAATAGCAAAATTCTTTTTTTGCTTTTCATTACCAAATCACAAACTCCACTTTGTAGATTCACATTTCCTTTTGGCAGTTCCTGTTTCTCATAATGAAAATCTTCTAATTCCTCATGAAATAGATCTTTCATTAATTTTTTTAGATTCTCTTTTTCAAAGTAAATAGTTTTGAAAAGTGGATCATACCTTAGACCATATAGTCTTTGTTTTGTCATTTTAAATTCCTCCTTTATGGAAAGAATCATTATCTACATTATAATAGATATACATCTAACTGTCAATAATAATAATTCTTATCCTCTACTAGTATTATTCGACACAAAGGACTCAAAATCCTAACTTTTTAAGAGAAAAAAATAAAATTTCTAGAAAATTTTTCAAAATACAATCAAAATAATACTAGTAGAGATAAATTTATATTTTCCAATCATAAAAGTTTTCACACAATCTTTTTTGCGATAAAATAAATACCAACCTTTCAAACAAAAAAATTGGTATCACACCAATTATTTGTTTTCTTCTACTGTCGACTTACAAATATTATAATACTCTCGAACTTTCTGTTCTAACTCTGCTTTCAATTCAGGTTTATTTTTTAAAAGTTCCTTGACATTTTCTTTTCCTTGACCTAGTTTTTCCCCATTATAGGCATACCAAGATCCACTTTTTTCTAGGATTCCCGCATCTGATGCTAAATCTACAATTTCCCCAGTTGCTGATACTCCTTCCCCATACATAATATCAATTGTACAAGTCTTAAATGGAGGGGCCATTTTATTTTTTACAACTTTAATATTTGTCTTATTTCCAATAATGTCAGTTCCTAATTTTAGTTGTTCAGACCTTCTTATTTCTAATCTAACGGAAGAATAAAACTTTAATGCTCTTCCACCTGGAGTTACTTCTGGATTACCAAACATAACCCCTACTTTTTCTCTTAACTGATTAATAAAAATAGCGACGGTATTCGTTTTATTAATAATTCCAGATAATTTTCGAAGAGCTTGACTCATAAGTCTCGCTTGAAGACCTACATGAGAATCTCCCATTTCCCCCTCAATTTCTGCTTGTGGGACAAGTGCTGCTACCGAATCAATAACAATTACACTGATTGCCCCACTTCTCACTAATGCTTCACAAATCTCTAAGGCTTGTTCTCCATTATCTGGTTGGGATAATAATAAATCATTAATATTTACTCCCAAAGCTGCTGCGTACTGCGGGTCTAAAGAGTGCTCTGCATCAATAAAAGCTGCTCTTCCACCTTTTTTTTGTGCCTCAGCAATCGCATGCAATGCAAATGTGGTCTTTCCACTGGATTCAGGTCCGTAAATTTCAATAATTCTCCCTTTTGGATAGCCACCAATTCCAAGTGCGATATCCAAAGAAAGGGAACCACTTGGAATCACATCTATTTTTTGATGTTCATTTTCTCCTAATTTCATAACAGCCCCTTTTCCGAACTGCTTTTCTATATCTGCCAATACTTGATCTAAAGTTTTATCAGCTGATGCTTTTACCATTGTTTATTCCTCCTCATCTAATAACATTGTATAATAGTTTATATGGTTTGTCAATACCAAAAACGAACATTTGTTTATTTTAAGTTTTCAGTTACAAAAAACAAATATTTGCTAGACAGATTTTTAAAATCTGCACAAAAAAGAAAGTAGATTTTTACTTTCCAGATTCTAAAATAAATTCTTTATTCATTTGAAAATACTGAATTCCTGAAATCACAGATAATACACAAGCAACAATTAATAAGATATCTGAAACTTTAATATTCCATAATTCAAATGGTAAATTATAAAACAATGTAAGTGCAATTCCGCTCATCATGCAAACGGTTTTCCATTTTCCAGTTTTAATCGCCGCTACTACATGCCCTTTGTTTCCAGCTATCATTTTAATAGAATCCACGACTGTATCTCTAAAAATAATAATTGTGGGAATCAAAGGGTGAACAAATCCCGTTGACGCTAAAATAACTAAGATACAATTTACTAAAACTTTGTCAGCAATCGCATCAAGCATTTTACCAAAATCTGTGACAATTCCTTTTCTACGTGCTAAAAATCCATCAATAAAATCAGTGAAAGAAGCAATCACAAATACTCCTCCTGCAATTAAATATTTCAAATCTATGACAATTGATTCATTGACAAACAATTTAGGTAAAGAAAAACCAGTTGCCTCAAATGGAAAAATCAAAAGAACAATAATAAATATTGTCATAAAAATTCTCGATAATGTTATTTTATTTGGTAAATTCATAAAGTCCTCCTATTTGATTATATTCATAGAAATTACGTTTTCATCATTAAAGTCGTCTTTTTCTGGTAAGTGGGTGACTACAATAACAATGAGAGCAAAAAGTAGTACAAAAGCAGTAATAATGATAAAAGGAATCACTGGAAATTTGCTTGTCTCCCTTTCTATAGTATAGGGAGACATAACTCTATTTTGTTCTACTTTCTTCTTCGGTTCTGTTTTTCGTGCCTTTTTTATATCGTCTAATGAAATTTTAGATGTATAGTCAAATAAGTATTCATTAAAATCATCTACCATATCCTCGTAACTAAGTCCTAGATATTTGGCATAATCTCGGATAAAATACTTCAAGTAAAAAATGTCTTTAAAAGCATCCATATTCCCTGCTTCAATATTTTCAATTTGAGAGGGACGTAATTTTAAGTCTTCTGCAACTTCTTCTACAGATACTCCCATTTCTTCACGTGCAGATTTTAATTTTGCTCCGATTTCATTCACGTTTACACCTACTTTCATTTTTCATAAGCAAAAAAATAATACTTTATAAGCCATGTTCTGTACCTATTGCTAGGTGACAAACATTTATCTATCGATTACTCGATCCCATAAGAAATTCTTAAGTTCTTTCTTATTAGGTTCCCCTACCAAAATTTGGGTTTCTCACTCGTGGGGTTTACCCGTTCCACTCTTATTATTTCTAACAAGCATCGTCACTGTGGCACTTTATGCTTCGCTTCCCTATATTTCTACTTAGGATTAAAAGCGCCGTTAGTATTTCTACTACCATAGGTTATTGTTTCCCTATGCACGAACACTATAGTCATCACAGACTATGTGAGCATGGACTTTCCTCTATGTGACTAGCACACAGCGTTTGTCAAAGTACTATTCTTTTCCATAAATGATTTTTTCAAGGTTTGATAATCGGCGTAGTACATCTGCATTAGATGTTCCGCTTCCCTTGTCCCCACCTTCGTCACGAATAACTTCTAATTTCGTTCTTAGGTTACGAACATCTTGTTTGAGTCTTAAATTGTCCTCCATTAATTCTTTCTTTTCTTTTTCTAAATCTTTGATGATTGAAGTCATTTCTTCGTAATCACGAATAATAATATCAAGAAATTTATCAACCTCTTGTGGGCGATATCCACGTGTATCAATCTTAAATTCTTTTTCTAGAATGTCTTTTACTGTTAGCAAAATTCTTTCTTGGTACATAACTCCACCTCTTCATTCATTTATATGTGTCTCTATTGTCTCAAAAAAATGACCATTTGTCAATTTCCTTTTTGTGGCTATTTTATACACTAGAAAATAAGATATTCTCAATATAAAAGGTAAGAAAAAAACTCTTTTTTAAAAAGAATTTTTTTTCTCTTCTTCTAATTTATAATCATATTCCTTTAAATAATTAGGATATTTTTTCATTTCTTCTAAAAAATAAGCCAGTTTTTCTCTTGGATAAGACTCCAAACAAACCTCTTTTTGATTTTCCGTATTTGCAATATGATATTTAAAATTCGCATCACTTTGTAATAAATGTTCACTTTTTTCTACCCCAGAAAACCAAGTCAAATCCACATTATACCAAGTTCCATTCATACATACTTGGTTCCAAGCGTGTCCGACATTTTTTCCGTTATAAGGTACATATCCTAATATGATATGACAAGGAATATGTAATTCGACTAATATTTTCCATAGAGCCATACTATACCCAACACAGACCGCTTCTCCTCTTCCAATAGAAGCATAAAAATCAGATACAACCGTGAGTTCCATGTCACTCATTTCTTCTATATATGGATATTTTATATACGTTCCCAACTGATACAAGACAAAACAAATTTTTTCTTCCTCAGTTTGACATATCTCTGTAACTTTATCTTTAAAATATTTGACTTTTTTTATAATTTCTTGATACTCTTTTAACATATAACTCATCTCTAGATTATAAGACGAATGATAAGATTCCAACATATACCTAAGGCATAATTTAAAATCTATATTGCGATCAGCTAATTGTAATAATAAATCATCATCAAAAATTCTTTCAAATTCCGTTACTGTTACATTTTTTCCAGCTCGATTTAAAAATTCAATCATTTCGATTAACAACTTTTTTTGTTTCTCATTTTTAGGATGATATTGAATGGTAATATTCTGGCTATCAAGAGACTTAAACAAATGTTCTGGTCGCCTCAAAACATAGAAACTATGAGTATCTAGTTTTCTTTTGCTACATAAATAATTCTTTAACGTTGGCATGACAAAATATGGATTCATTTTTTCTCCTCCTCTTTTCTATATCTTAATAATATAAAAAATTTTTTCATAAATCAACTACTAAAAACTACTTATTTTATTTTTAAATAAGTAGTTCTTTTAATATATTCAATATCCTCAATCATTGCATTAAAAATCTCTTCTATCTCATATTTTCCCAATGAAATCACCTCTAACTTTACTGTAACATATTCCTTTTTTCGTTTGGTTCATTTCGACAAAACTAGAATAAATTAGAACGAAATCACTAAAAGTGACATTTTTTTCATTTATATAGAAAGACGTAGAAAAAAATAAAATTTTATAGTATAATGATGGTGGTGATGGAAGTGAATTACCCAACAGGAATTAAAAAAAAATACCAAAAAGAAATCTATCATGGCAATCGTGGTATGGCTTTAGAAGATGATATTAATGAGACAAATCAATATTATTTAAACAATAATATTGCTGTGATTCATAAAAAGCCTACACCAATTACCATTAAAAAAGTAGATTATCCCTCTAGGTTAGAAGCGGTTATCAAAGAGGCTTACTTTAAAATTCCATCTACTACCGATTATAATGGAATTTATAAAGGTAAATATATCGATTTTGAAGCGAAAGAAACAAGGCATGACTATTTTCCGCTTGCCAACATTCACAAACATCAAATAGAACACTTAAAAAAAATTGACTATCATGGTGGAATCGGTTTTATCATTGTACGGTTTTCTACATTAGGAGAAACCTACTATTTAGAAGCTCAAAAATTATTTTCTTTTCTAGAAGTTTCTAAAAGAAAATCCATTCCAAGAGAATATTTTATGAAACAAGGTCATCTATTAAAAGAGAAATATAGTCCTAGATTAGACTATTTAAAAATTATTGATAAAATCTACTTTTAAGGAGGAATATATATGAATAAAAAGGAATTAAAACGATTTATCGTAAAAAATGAAATGAATATTTTAATTGGCCTAATTAGTCTTGTAGCTTTCATTATAGGAATTTTTGCGATTGGATTTTTAAAGTCATTCCTGATTGTGGGAATCATTGACTTATTACTCTTTGCCCCAAACATTATTCATTTTATCAAAAAAGAGAAAAAAATCGTCAAAAAGAATTTAAAAAAATCAACTAAGAATTCTAGTTTGACAACACCAGTCAAAAAGGAAACAGCTCCTATCAAGGAAAAAAAGCCAAAAAAAGAAAAAAAGGGAAAAAAAAAGAAAAAGAAAATCTTTAAGCGAATCCTTATTGTTTTACTTATTCTTTTTATCATTCTTGGTATTGCTGCTTGCGTCATAGCTGGAATATTCTTTGCGGATATTGCAAAGCACGCACCGAAGTTTGATCCACACCGATTAGACCGTCAAGAATCTAGTATTGTTTATTCTGCCACTGGCGATGAACTTTTAAAAGTCGGAGCTCAGAAACGTGAAAAAATCACTTATGATCAAATGCCTGAAGTTTTAATCAATGCTATCGTTGCAACCGAAGATTCTAGATTTTTCAAACATAACGGTTTTGATTTACCGCGTTTCTTAAAAGCTTCTATCAAGCAAGTACTTGGAAAAGGTGGTGGTGGTGCTTCTACCCTTACAATGCAAGTTTCCAAAAATAATTATACAAGTAAAGAAAAAGAAGGAATAGAGGGTATCAAACGTAAATTTACAGATATTTATATGGCAATGTTTAAA
This sequence comes from uncultured Muribaculaceae bacterium, assembly GCA_964470385.1. Classification (GTDB taxonomy): domain Bacteria; phylum Bacillota_I; class Bacilli_A; order RF39; family UBA660; genus MGBC102946. The sequence goes on from CAYYCR010000024.1 coordinate 8,637, forward strand.
TTGGAAAAACAATACACCAAAGAACAAATTTTAGAATTTTATGTGAATGACAATTACCTAGGTGGAAGTTCTTATGGGGTAGAACAGGCATGTCTCACTTACTTTGGTAAACACGCCAAGGACATCAACTTAGCAGAGGCTGCTATGATTGCTGGATTATTCCAATCTCCTGGAGCTTATGATCCATTTATCTATCCAGAGGTATGTGAAAGACGCCGTCAAACTGTATTATATTTAATGGAACGCCATGGTTATATTACTTCAGAAGAAAGAGCTATTGCCAAAAAAATGACCGTAGAAAAAATACTAAATCCTTCTGTTGAGGGAACTGCTACTGATAGTGAATATATGCAATTTATCAATATGGTTTTTTCCGAAATTGAAAAAGACCTTGGCATGAGTCCTTATTCTACTCCAATGAAAATTTATACAACTTTAAATACAGACAAACAAGATAAAATCAATCAAATTTTAAAAGGAGAAACATTCAATTGGGAAAACCCTGTTGTGGATGCTGGTGTTGCTATGATTGATACAAAAACGGGTGCCATTCATGCTATCAGTGGAGGAAGACATCATATGAAAGAAGCTGCAGTAAATAACTATGCAACAAAAACACACCAAATTGGTTCCACTGCAAAACCACTTTATGATTATGGTCCTGCCGTAGAATATAAAAATTGGAGTACAGGAGAACTAATTGTTGATGAGGAACATGGATATTCTAGTGGTGGTATTGTAAATAACTGGGATTTAAAATATATGGGAATGATGACCATTCAAGATGCCCTTAAAATGTCTAGAAATATTCCAGCTATCAAAACTTTCCAATCATTAACAAACAAGGAAATTTTAGACTTTACTTCTAAATTACACTTATCTCCAGAAGTAGAGGGTGGAATTATTCACGAAGCTCATTCGATTGGAGGATATAATGGTGAATCTCCATTAACCTTAGCCGCCGCTTATAATGCTTTTGCCAATGGTGGATATTATATTACTCCACATAGTTATACCAAAATAGAATTACGTGAAACTGGCGAAGTGGTTGAAAAAAAGGTTGAAAAAACAAGAGCCATGAGTGAAGAGACCGCATATATCATGATGCATATGTTAATGGAAACTCCTTCTTATGCACTTGGTGGATATTCTGTAATGCCAGGAGTCACTTATGGAGCTAAAACGGGTACTACCAACTTCCCTACTTCCGCTTTTGAAAAATACAATTTACCATATGGAGCAATTAACGATCTTTGGGTAGTAGGTTCAAGTCCTGATTACACAATTTCTCTATGGTATGGATATACGGATGGCTTAAAAGCTGAAAATATAAAAGCAGGATACATTAGCAAATTAGGAAATCATCAACATGAAAAATTATATCAAGCATTAGGAAAAGCTTTATTTGAAACTGGAACTACTTTCAAAAAACCAGATGGTGTTATAGAAGTTGCGATTGAAAAAGAAAGCTATCCACTTGCTTTACCTAGTGAATATACACCAGAATCTATGATTACAACAGCATTATTTAAAAAAGGAACAGAGCCAACAGAAAAATCTACTAGATTTGCTCCATTAGGTGATGTTTCTAACTTAAGAGCAACTGCTTCTGGAAATAAAGTAACACTTACTTGGAATGCAGCATCTATACCAAATACAGCTACTGCTGAGGGATTAAATGCTTTATATAAACCATTATTTAAAACAGAACAATATTTAAATGCTTATGTTGGATCTCGCATTAGTTATAACAATTCTTATATCGGAAATGTGGAATATCATATTTACCGAAAAAATAATGACGGAAATCTTACTTTAATGGAAAAAACATCAGATACAAAGATTACCTTTACTGATAAAAGTGCTGGAAATAATACTTATGTTGTAAAAACAAGTTATTCTATCTTTACTACAGCTGCTAGTGGCGGTGTAGAAACCAAAGTAACAGTAGAAGCTAGTGGAAATGATGATGACAATAAAGATAATAATCATAATAATGATAACAATAACGACAATAAAAATGATGATGATAAAAAACCAGTGGATGGTGAAATTTCCATTCTATTAAATGGTAATAAAAACATCAAGATTTCGCAAAATAAAAAATTTGATGAAACAGGACTTTCTTATATTATGGTAACAGAGAGAGTCGATGGTATTTTACTCGATGTAACGAGAAGTGCGAATACTACCATTTCTCATGAAGTCTTTGATTATTCAAATATAGGTGCTTCTTATCCTGTATCAATTAAAGTTACTTATAAAGGTCAAACAAAAACAATTGAATTAAATGCTACAATAGAATAAAAAAAGATATTTAGAATATTTTCTAGATATCTTTTTTGTTACTATAAATCATTTTATACAACAAAACTCATTTCTGGGATTTCTTTTTTTCTTTACATATATGTTTTAATTTACAACCCTCACAGGCTGGTTTACTTGCCTTACAATAATATCTACCAAATAATACAAATTGGTGATGAAGTCTTCCAAGCTTCTCTTTGGGGAATTTTTTGGTTAATTTTTTTTCAATTACTAAAACATCATCGTCAGCTTTTGCGAACCCAAGTCTTTTACTTACTCTACTCACATGAGTATCTACAGCAATACAATTTTCACCATAAAGATTACTTAATACAACATTGGTCGTTTTTCTACCAACTCCACTTAAAGTCTCTAAAAAATCTCTATCATTAGGAACGATCCCATTTGCTTCTTCTAGTAATTTCTGAGCAATCATTTTGATGTTTTCCGATTTTTTTTGAAATGTTCCAATCGGCCTAATAATTTCCATCAAATCTTCTTTTTTCGCATCTCTTAAAGCTTCTAAAGAAGGATATTTTTGAAACAATACTTCTGTTACCATATTCACTCTTTTATCTGTTGTTTGGGCACTCAACATAACGGCAATCAACAACTCATAATCTTTATTATAATTAAGCTCACAACGTGGATTTGGAAAAAGAGTATCCAAATAGCTCATTACTTCAGTTGTTTTCATTTAGCCAATCATAATCAAATAACTCTTGATTATTAACCTTTCTTGTTTGAAATTGTCGTTTGTTTTTCTCAACGTCTTTAGCATTTTTAATACCTTTTTTATGCCATTCATGTAAAATACGGTCAATATAACGTAAGTTAGAAGCACCATTATAAATGGCTTCTTTTAAGGCTAGCAAAACGAGCTCTACAGTATAATCTCCATCTAACCATGCATTGATAATTTCATATTCCATTGGGGATAATGTTCTACCAAATTCTTTTTCAAAAGTAGTGAAAACATCTAAAGGGGCTTCTTTTTTTTCCACTGGTTCGCCATTAACAATAATATAAGCTAATTTTTGGTATAATCCATCTAAGCTAATCCATTCATCTCTCATTGTTCCTATTTTTTTTAATTCTAATGTAACAAGTCCCAAAGAAGTTAGTGATGTAATTTCGTTCATCACTTCTTCTAAAGATAGATGAAGATCTAACCCCATTTGTTTCGGATTGAAAGAAGTATTTTCTACTCCCAATAAATAAATAAGTAATATCAATTGTCGGTCTGTCAGTTTTAAATTTTGATATTGTAATAGTAATAACCTAGGAACTTGTATATTACTATTTTTTAATATCTTCCATAAATTTTCAGTCATATGGCACCACCTTTATAGATATTTATTATATAATAAATTATTGTTTTCGTCTATTATATTTTTGTATTACATATTTTTTTAAAAAGACTTTTAAATTTTCTAAACTTCCCTTTAATATTTGTGTTTCCAAATCATCATACACAGTCCCAATCATTTCTTTTGAAACTAATCTTTCTAATTCTTTTGGACTAAGTGCAATTTCTGTTCGATGATGAATTGGAAGATTTTGATATGCTTCTAGCACTTTACTTTTAGGAATTCCTTTTATCTCGGAGGCAATGCCACAATAATAATGTCCATATGTATATAACACAAAAGGATCTAGAATATCTTCTTCTAATAGGATTCTTATTTTTTCGATTCCTTTTCGTTCATTCCTTGAAAATTCATATTTTGGTGAGAAATCTAATTGTGCCCATATTCCTAAAAGAGAAGTATCCACATTGACATGTTCTAATCCATATATTTCTAATGGTTCTTCTAATTCTTTTAAAAGAGGAATTTCTTTTTTTACATATTTACTCACAAAAATACGATTCAATTCTTCTTTTTTCCGAAAGTAAGAAAGATCTTTTAAATTGTCTTTATTCTTTCTAATTGCTTCCACCAATTCTGGGGTAAGTTTGAAGTTCAAGGTAGAGGCAAAGCGAATGGCTCTTAGTATTCTAAGGGCATCTTGTTCTATTTTTTGATTTGCATTTCCTACTGTCTGAATAATTTTATCATCTAAATCTTTTTTAGCATTTAGTAAATCAATATAGTTTTCTTGTGCATCCATACAAAGTGTATTTATAATAAAATCCCTACGTAACAAATCTTCTTTCAAGGTTTTTACAAACACAACAGTTTGTGGAAAGCGATGACAATGATAATTTTCTTCTTTTCTATAAGTTGTAATTTCAATGGTTTCTTCTAAGTTTTCAATCGTAACTCGTCCGTAATGGGCATTTTCAAAATTGGCTTTTGGAAATATCAGTTTTAATTCTTCTGGAGTAGCATTAGTCGTAATATCATAGTCATCTGTTTTTATGCCTAAGTAATAATCACGTGGATAACCTCCTACTAAATAGGCTTCAAATCCAGCATTTATAATTTGATCTAGTATTTCTTTTATTATTGTATTCATAGTGTTCCTTTCTTTTATAGAAAAAAAGACTTACGTCTTTTAGTTTAAAGCTTCTTTTAATTTTGTTCCAGCTTTAATTGTAACTGCAACTCTTGCAGGAATTGTAACTTTTTCACCAGTTCTTGGATTACGTCCTTCTTTGGCTTCTTTGTTTTTAGAACTAAATGTACAAAATCCAGTTAATGTTACTTTACCACTATCTTTTAATCCTTCAATAATTCCATTCATAGTAGCATCTAAAGCACGTGCTGCATCTGCTTTTGTTAATCCTGTTTCTTCTGCAATAAAATTGATTAGATCTGTTTTTGTCATTGTTTTACCTCCCTATGTGTTAATTTGATAAGCCTATTTTGCTTACATTCTAAGAATACCATTTTTTATTTATAAAATCAATATATTTCATTATTTTTAGCAATATTTTTTCTATAAAAATTGCAATATAATCCGCAACATAGCAAAAAATATAATTCCACTAAAAACTCCTACTAAAAATGCCAGGGTTAAACTATCTATAAAGGCCGCTATTTTATTATTGTTAGGATTCTTTAATACGAGTTGTTTTGGCTGCTCTTTTTGTTTCTCTGTTTCTTTTTTATTTCGTTCTTCTTCTAATGAAAGGACAATCATCATAATTTGACTTGGATTTTTTCCATGCAATCTTAAATATTCTACAATTTCCTCTTCACTCATTCCCTCTGTAATTTCTAATAATTGTTCTGTTGTATATTCAAAGGAATTATCATTGGGTTGTTCTACCATTTGTATTTCTTGGTTGTTTATTTCCTTTTCTTTTGCCTCATCTTCTTTCACACCGTAACTAGATTCCCCCATTTGTCTTAATTGATAATGTCCATCTTTTTCTGTTACTTCTACTGTAATATTAGGGTTTCCCTCTATAATGAAAAGATTTTCTTCGGGAGAGGCTAATATTTTTTTATTTGGAAAGTTAATTGCGATAAAATTTAATTTTGATTGTTGTGAAGAGGTCAATTTTTCTTGATTCAGAAAGGTATTATTTTCTAATGGCACCTCAACATAGTCTTTTAGTAATTCTTGGAAAGCTTGCTCAGCATTTTGAATACCGTCTATATTATTAATTGCTTTTAATTTTTGGACATCTTCAAAGATCTGTCTTGTATTCTTTTGATTTCTACTTTCAATCATTTGAGTACGCCCATCACTATACGTAATTTTGATATATGTTTTTCCGTTTCTTGTAAAATCAGTCACTTCCTGCATATTTAAGGATTGTTTTACTTCTTGTTCTGTTTTTTGTACCAATTGTTCTTTATTTTTTGCTTCCATATGGTATTTTGCTAAAAAAGAATCTAATTGACTGTTTCCTTTTAAAAGTTCACCAATTTCTTTGCTCAATGTGGAAAAATCTTGCCTACTATTTTCTAATATTTCTCGTTTTAGGTTTGCTATTATTTCATTATCTAGTTCATTTGGATATTTTTGCTCTAATTGTTCAATTAGTATTTCAATCTGGTATTTTTCTAAAACATCTAGCACTTTTTATCACCCCTATTATGAATTAAGTATAACACTTAGGTTCCATTTTGTAAATGTTATTTCTTTGATTTCTTTGAAATAAATAATACTCAGATTGTTTTAACCTGAGTATCTTTATCACGATTTAATTTTTCACTTTATTAAACTTTTGAATTTCCTTTTTTGAAAGATTCGTTA
>CAYYCR010000025.1:0-14815 GCA_964470385.1 uncultured Muribaculaceae bacterium
AATCAAAAAGAATGTTCCACGTGAAACATAGATAAAAATAGTTGCATTTTTTTACTAAATAATATATTATTGTATTGACACAACATTTATGCTTGAATCAGGTCAGAATTGGAAAATAGCAGCCTTAAAAGCCTATGAATGTGTGTGTCTTTTTTTATAAAGAAGTGATGATATGGATGATGAAAAATATATGCTTCTTGCTTTGAAAGAAGCAAGAAAAGCAGCAAAAAAAAATGATGTTCCAGTAGGCGCAATAATTGTTAAAAATGGTAAAATTATATCTAAAGCTCATAATAAAAAACAAATTAAAAAAAATGCGATTCTTCATGCAGAAATTATAGCAATAGGTAAGGCCTGTCGAAAAATTAAAAATTGGCATTTAGATGATTGTACTTTGTATGTAACATTAGAACCATGTTTGATGTGTGCAGGGGCAATTATTCAGGCTCGTATAGGAAAATTAGTTTATGCAACATCTAGCCCTAAATTTGGATATATAGAAAGCATATCACATTTAAAAAATAGTAAAAATAATTATATTCCTGTTATTAATAGTGGAGTATGTAAAATAGAAAGTATTGAAATGTTAAAAAAATTTTTTAAAAATAAAAGGGATTAAACGTATTGTTTAATCTTTTATTAAATAATTAAAAATGTTATAATAAAAGTGTTCGGAGGTGAAACATGTATCAAGCCTTATATAGAAAATATAGACCATCAACATTTGATGAAGTAGTGGGACAGGATATTATTATAAGAACCTTAAAAAATGCAATAAAAAATAATAAATTGACTCATGCTTATTTATTTACGGGACCTCGTGGAACAGGAAAAACAAGTACGGCAAAAATTTTAGCAAAAACAATCAATTGCCAAAAGTTAAATGAATTTGAACCTTGTAATCAATGTGAAAGCTGTATCCAAATAAATAATAGGCAAACAACTGATATTATTGAAATTGATGCAGCTTCTAATAATGGCGTTGATGAAATTAGAGAGTTAAAAAATAAGGTGAATTTAGTTCCCTCTAACAGCAAATATAAGGTTTATATTATTGATGAAGTTCATATGTTAAGTACAGGAGCCTTTAATGCACTTTTAAAAACACTAGAGGAACCTCCAACACATATTATTTTTATATTAGCTACAACTGAGCCACATAAAATTCCAGCAACGATATTATCAAGGTGTCAGAGATTTGATTTCAAAAAAATAAGTGTTCAAAAAATAATAGAAAATTTGAAAAAAATAATAGAAAAGGAAAATATAGATATTGAAGAGGAAGCAATTAAAGAATTAGCCATTCTTTCTAAAGGAGGAGCAAGAGATTCTTTAAGCTTATTAGATCAGGTGGTATCTTATACTTCTGAAAAAATAACAATTCAAGATGTACATGACGTAAATGGTACAGTTGGAAATAAAGAAATGAAAAAAATCGTAGAAAATATTTTGAAAAAAGACATTTCCAATTTACTTAACATTTTTGACCAATTAGATGATGACGGAAAAAATTTAATTAAAGTTATAGAAGAATTGGTAATATATTTAAGAAATATATTGATAGTTAATATATGCCCACAAGACTTAGAAAAAAATAATTCTATATATGATGACGTTTCAGTTGAAAAATATAGTTTATTAGAATATATAAAACATTTTTCAAAAACTTTATATGAAATGAAAAATTCAGATAATGAAAAAATAACACTAGAATTAAGTTTGATAGAATTAATTGAAAAAAATAATATACGATTAAGTAATGATTGCAATAAAATAAAAGAAAACAAAGAAGACCAAAATTTAAATAAAAGTCTTTTAAATAATAATGTCGTAAAATGTACACAAACTAAAGAAATAGAAAAAAATGAATCAGTTAAGAATGAAATAGAAATTAAAAATAGTAAAATGGCAAATCAAAAAGAGCAAACTTCAAAAATACTTCCAACAGAATTTTTGAACCAACTTGTAGATATAAGAATTAATAATGCATTAAGTTGCTTTAATCGCCAATCATTATTAGAATATAAAAAAAAGATAGAATTTATAAAAAAATATCTCTTTGATGAAGAGTATGGACAATGGGCTTCATTAATTTTAGACGGAGAATTAAAAGCAGTAGGAAAAGAATATTTAATCTTTGTCTATAAAGATGAACCAATGGCTTTTTTATTTAATCAGAATTATCATATTATAGAAACAATATTAAAAGAAGTATATAATACTAATATAAAGGTAGTTGCAACTCATATAGATAATTGGAATTTAATAAAGCAAACGTTTAATTCTAAAAGTAAAATATATAAATGGATAGAAGAACCAAATTTTGAAGACATGAAAGAAGAAAAGAAAACAGAAAAAAATGAAATAGAAAATTTATTTCAGGAAATTATAGAATATTGTGAATAAGAAAGGAATGAAAACAATGAACATACAAGCAATGATGAAACAAGCACAAAAATTACAGAAAGAGATGATGAATGAAAAGGAAAAAATAGATCAAATGGAATTTGAGGGAAAATCATCTTTTGTAACGGCAATAGTGAATGGGAAAAAAGAGGTAGTCAAAATAAAAATAGAACAAGAAACAATAGAGAAAGAAGATATAGAAATGTTAGAAGATATGATTGTCATAGCTATAAATGAAGCTAATAAGCAAGTGGATGAAACTACAGAACAAAAAATGGGAAAATATACACAAGGACTTCCTGGTTTATTTTAAAAATGATATATCCACCTACTATAAAAAATTTAATTGAGTGTTTTAAAAAATATCCAGGAATAGGAGAAAAAACAGCTGAGAGATTGGCTTTAGCAACATTAAATTTAGATTCAGAAATTATCAACTTATTTTCTGAATCAATAAAAAACACAAAATTAAAAATCAAAAGATGTGAAATTTGTAATAATTTATCTGAAGAAGAAATTTGTAGTATATGTAATGATTCTAGTAGAAATCATGAAACCATATGTGTAGTAGAAGATGCCAAAAATGTAGCACTGTTTGAAAGATTGGGTTCTTATCATGGAGTATATCATGTTTTAGATGGATTAATTTCTCCATTAGATGGAATTAATCCTGAGGACATAAAAATTTCTTCGCTTATAAGAAGAATCGAAAAAGAACAAATACAAGAAGTTATTATTGCAGTAAAACCAAGTATCGAAGGAGAAACGACAGCACTTTATATATTAAAATTATTAGAAAACAAAAATGTAACTGTATCAAAAATAGCACATGGAGTACCACTTGGTGCAGATATGGATTATATAGATGCATTAACTTTGGAAATGGCATTAGAGGATAGAAAAAAAATATCTAATTATAAAGAAGAATCATAAAAAAAACTATTCTTGTTTTTTTTATCATAATATTAAATAAGGTGATGATTATGATAAAAAAAATATTTCAGTTTGTTAAAAGAATTATTGTAAGTGCTTTTATACTATATGGATTTAATCTAATTGTGGCACCATTAAATATCATGATTCCATTAAACTTTATTACTGTCTTAGCACTTTCAATATTAGGAATTCCAGCATTATTTAGTTTTTTAATTATTTTACTATTGATTTATTAAAAGGGGCGAGTATGTATGTTGTTAGATGATTATAAAGAAAAGCAACCAATTATATATCAAATAATGAAAAATATAGTAGTGAAACAAAAAATATCACATGCCTATTTATTTGATATTAAGAATTGTGCAATAGGAAATGATATGATAATATCATTTGTAAAATATCTACTTTGTCCAATGAAAAAAAATAAATTAATAGAATGTACAGGCTGTATACAATGTAAAAAAATTGATGATTCTAATTATACAGAATTGAAAATTATTAATCCAGAAGGTCTTTGGATAAAAAAAGAACAATTGGATGAACTCCAAGAAGAATTTAGTAAAAAACCATTAGAAGGAAATTATAAAATCTATATAATTAATCAAGTGGAAAAATTGAACAAATATGCTGCCAATTCATTACTTAAATTTTTAGAAGAACCAGAACCAGGGATTATAGCTATTTTAGTAACAAATAATATTTATCAAGTACTAGAAACCATTAGAAGTAGATGCCAGATTTTTTCTTTTTTTACAGAAAAAAAAACAGATAGAGCAGGATTAGATATTATATCAAGAGTATCGCAATATATAAAACAGAATGACTTTGAAATAGAAAAAGAAGAAGAAAAGGAAAAATACAAAAATTTTATAAATAACATAATTCATTTTATTGAATATTTAGAAAAAAATGGAAAAGATATCTTGCTTTATACAACGAAATTGTGGCATAATAACATTACTGAAAAAAATCAAATTTTATTGGCATTTGATATCATGATTTTTTTCTATTATGATATAATTAATGTTAAATGTGATAGGACAATAAAAATATTTTTAGAACACAAAGAATTGCTTCATTATATTAATGAAAAAAATGATATGAATAATATCAATAGAAAAATAAATATTATTATGAAAGCAAAAAGAAAAGTTAAACTAAATGTAAACAATGGATTACTAATTGACCAATTAATTTTAGACTTATTAGGGGGTGACTAAATTGATAGACGTAATAGGAATAACAATAGGAAATAATAATCAAGTATATTACTTTTCACCAAATAATCTAAAGCTAAAAGAAAACATTACTGTTATAGTGGAAACAGAGCGTGGACTTCAGTTTGGAAAAGTAGCAAGAGAGGCCTTTTTAATCGCAGAAAATAAAGTAACAACTCCTTTAAAAAAAGTTTTAAGAATAGCGAGTAAGCATGATTACCTAGCCAATAAAAAAAATATAAGAGATGCTAACATGGCATTGAAAAAATGCAAAGAGCTTGTTGAAAAACAAAATTTAACTATGCAAATAATAGATTGTAGTTACACTTTTGATAGAAGCCAATTAATGTTTCGCTTTTTATCTGAATCACGAGTGGACTTCAGGGCATTGGCCAAAGAATTGGCATCAATTTATAAAACTAGAATAGAACTTCGGCAAGTTGGAGTGCGAGACAAGGCAAAAGAAATAGGTGGAATTGGTCCTTGTGGTAGACCTATGTGCTGTTCTTGTTTTTTAAATTCATTTGAATCAGTATCAATAAGTATGGCTAAAAATCAAAATATTGCATTGAATCAAACTAAAATAAATGGTTCCTGTGGTAGATTATTGTGCTGCTTAAAATATGAAGATGAAAATTATGCAACTTGTAGAGAATGTTTGCCTAAAATAGGTGATGTTGTAACAATAGAAGAGGGAGAGGGCACAGTCATATCCTTAGATATTTTGAATCGAAAATACACTGTAGATATTGTTGGACTAGGAACTATAGAAAAGAGTATTCATTGTGAAAAATGCTAATTATTTACTAGGATATGAAAATTTAAAAATTATTCAAAAAAATGATACATTCAAATTTTCATTGGATTCGATATTATTGCCAAATTTTGTAACATTAAATAAAAATATAAAAAAAATATTGGATATAGGAACTGGTAATGCCCCTATTCCTTTAATTTTATCAACGAAAACAAATGCGTTTATTGTAGGTGTAGAAATACAAGAAGAAAGCTTTAAAATGGCACAGCAATCAGTGCAATTAAACCATTTAGAACAGCAAATTCAAATTATTCATGATGATATAAAAAAACATACATTTGAACCAGAACAATTTGATGTCATAACTTGCAATCCCCCATATTTTAAAGTAAATGAAAATTCGCATTTTAATAAAAATGATTCAAAAACAATTGCCAGACATGAAGTAGCATTAACATTACAAGACGTAATTCAAATTTCTAAAAAATTGTTAAAGAATAACGGAGTATTAGCTTTGGTTCATAGACCAGAACGATTAGTGGATATTATTATAGAAATGCGAAATCAAAATATAGAACCAAAAAAAATTCAATATATTTATCCTAAAAAAAATGAGAACAGTCATATTTTACTTGTGGAAGGAAAGAAAAATGGAAATCCAGGAATAAAAATATTGTCCCCATTATACGTCCATAATAAAGATGGAAGTTATACAGAAGAAGTTAAAAAATATTTTTCGTAAGAAGGTGTCATTTATGTCTCAAAAAAGTTATGATAATACTCCTACTTTATATTTAATACCAACCCCAATTGGCAATCTGGAAGATATAACCATTCGGATTGTAAATACATTAAAAAATGTAGATATAATTTTTTCAGAAGATACACGTGTAACAGGACAATTATTGAAATATTTAAATATAAAAAAAACAATGATTGCAAATCATGAACACAACGAAAAAGAAAATAGTGAAAAACTATTAAATTATTTAAAAGAAGGAAAAAATGTAGGATTAGTGAGTGATAGAGGAACTCCAATCATTAGTGATCCAGGTTATTTTTTAGCAACAATAGCCATTAAAAATGGTTATAATGTAGTATCTCTTCCAGGACCAACTGCACTGATTCCAGCCCTTACCTTATCGGGATTAGAACCAAGTCCATTTTTATTTTATGGATTTTTAAATCATAAAGAAAGCAAACGAAAAAACGAATTAGAAAATCTTAAAGATTATCCTTTTACGATGATATTTTATGAAGCACCTCATAGGATTATCGATACATTAAAAAATATGGAACAAATATTTGGCAATAGAAAAATTTGTATTTCCCGAGAAATAACAAAAAAATTTGAGGAAATTTACCGAGGATCAATAGCTGAAGTAACAGAAGAAATAAAAGGTGCAAAAGGAGAAATGGTAGTTGTAGTGGAGGGAAACTATGAACCTAAAAATTATGATTCGATTTCTATAATTGAACATATCAATATTTATTTGACACAAGGCCTCTCTCCAAAAGAAGCAATCAAAAAAGTAGCAAAAGATAGAAATATGAAAAGCAGTGAGGTATACGATAAATACCATCATCTAAAGTAGGTGAAATATAATGAAAATGATTGTAGGATTAGGAAATCCAGGAAAAGAATATGAAAATACACGTCATAATATTGGTTTTATGGCAATAGATGAAATAGCAAAAAAAAATAATATTTTACTGACATCACATAAATTAAAAGGTGAATACACTATATTTGAAAAAAATAATCAAAAAATATTATTATTGAAACCTCAGACATTTATGAATCTTTCTGGAGAAGCAGTAAGTGCTTTTGTGCAATATTATAAAATAGATATTTCAGATATTTTAATTATTAGCGATGATTTAGATATGGAAGTAGGAAAAGTAAAATTAAAATATAAGGGAAGCTCTGGGGGACATAATGGATTAAAAAATATAGAACTTCATCTACATACGAATCAATATAAACGTTTAAAAATAGGAATATCGAAAAATAAAGATTATGAGACAAAAGATTACGTACTTGGAAAAATTCCTTTAGAAGAAAAGGAAAAACTAAATAGTGTATTATCTACGATAAGTACCATTATCGATGATTTTTGCATACTTCCTTTTGAAAAAGTTATGAGTAAATATAATAAAAAATAAATGAATATTCTTATTTTTTTAGATTATGAAAGGGGGAAAATTTAGAATGCATTTTTTTGATACGATATTTCCAAATGTAATTATGAAAGGGGAAATATGTGGCTTAACAGAGGAACTTCAGATGATATATTTAAATCAAATATATCAAACCAAAAAAAGAAATATTTTATTGGTTACAAATACTTTATATGAAGCAAATCAATGTTATCAAAGTTTAAGCAAATATACAAATGATGTATATTTTTTCCCAATGGATGATTTTTTAACAAGTGAAGCTTTGGCAATTAGTCCTGAATTAAAAGTGACTCGTTTGGAAACATTGAATAGTTTATCAGAACAAAGAACAGGGATAATAATTACAAATTTAATGGGATTACTTCGTTTTCTTCCTTCAAAAGAAATCTATCAAGAATCATTAATGACATTAACCATACATACTCAAATAGGTATTGATGAATTAAAAGAGAAATTACTAAAATTAGGATATACGAAAGAGACCATTGTAAATAAAACAGGAGAAATAGCAATTCGTGGTTTTGTTGTAGACTTATTTTCATTAGGAGAAAATAATCCAGTTCGGATTGAATTTTGGGGAGACGAGATTGATTCTATTCGTTATTTTGATGTAGATACACAATTAACGTTAGAAGAAATAAATGAAATAACCATAACACCAAACACTGAATTTTTAGTAAATCAAATATTAGAAGTAGAACCTAAACAAAGAGAAATTATTCATTATCTAAAACCCTCTAGTCTTATAGAATATATTGAAAAGCCTATCTTAGCTTTTTCCAATTACGATGAAATAGTAGAAGCATATAAATTATTAGTAGATGAAATACATAACTATAAAATGAGCATAGAAGATAATTCCAATGATTTCTATATGCATAAATTAGAAGAATTTAATTTCAATGAAATTTTGTATTTAAATCGTTTTGATAATTTGATAAATAAAACAAATGAATACCAGCAATATCATTCACAAGAAGTAGAAATGCTTCATGGAAAAAGCGAACAAATAAAAAATTCTATTTTAGAGTATAAAAAGAAAAAATATACAGTCATTATTTGCTTATCAAATCGTTATCAAGCCAATAAATTAATCGAAGAATGGAAAGACACACCATTATTTTTTACTTCTTTAAACGAAATTAAAAGTGATTATATCAATTTAATTGTTTATCCAATTAGTAATGGATTTCTTTTTGAACAATATGTTGTGATTAGTGAACGAGAATTGTTTGCTAAAAATAATTATTCTGCAAAATATAAAAGTAATTTTAAAATTGGGACCAAAATAAAAAATATATCAAGTTTAGAAGAGGGGGATTTCGTTGTACATGTGGCCAACGGAATTGGAAAATACTGTGGACTTAAAACACTAACAAAAAATGGATTTAAAAAAGATTATTTAAATATCGAATATGCAGATGGAGATCATCTTTATATACCAGTAGAAAAAATAGAATTTGTCCATAAATATTCTTCAAAAGATACAGTTGTTCCCAAATTAGATCGTTTAGGTGGAACAGAATGGCAAAAGAAAAAAATGAAAGCAAGGGAAAGAGCAAAAAATATTGCAGGGGAATTGTTAGAACTTTATACAGCAAGAGAAGCAGTTTCTGGCTATGCGTTTGAGCCTGATAGCGAAGATCAATTGGAATTTGAAAAAGAATTTCCATATCAAGAAACATTAGATCAATTAAAAGTAACCGATGAAATCAAAAAGGATATGGAAAAACCACATCCAATGGATCGATTACTTTGTGGAGATGTGGGTTATGGAAAAACTGAAGTAGCATTTAGAGCAATATATAAAGCCATTCATTCTGGAAAACAAGTCGCACTACTTTGTCCAACGACTATTTTATCACAACAACATTATCGGAATGCATTAGAGCGTTTTAAAAATAGTGGCGTTAATATTTGTTTATTAAACCGTTTTGTTCCTATGAAAAAAATAAAACAGAACTTAATAGAAATTGAGCAAGGAAAAATAGATTTTGTGATAGGAACACATCGATTGCTAAGTAGAGACGTCAAATTTAAGGAGTTGGGATTATTAGTCATTGATGAAGAACAACGATTTGGAGTAAAACACAAGGAAAAAATTAAACAATATAAAAATGATATTGATGTATTAACGCTTTCAGCAACGCCAATACCAAGAACACTTCAAATGTCCATGGCAGGAATTAGAAGTATGTCTTTAATAGAAACCCCACCAGTCAATCGTTATCCAGTTCAAACCTATGTAATGGCAGAAAATTCCCAATTGATAAAAGATGCTATCTATAAGGAAATGGGGAGAAATGGTCAGATATTCATATTATATAATCGGATTGATAGCATGGATAGAAAAGAACAAGAATTGCAAAAATTGATTCCTGAAGCAAGAATTGTAAGTATCCATGGAAGAATGGACAAACGCGAAATGGAAAATAAAATGATGGATTTTATTAATTATGAATATGATATTTTGTTATGTACGACAATTATAGAAACGGGAATTGATATGCCAAATGTAAATACATTAATTATTATGGATGCAGATCATTTTGGACTTGCTCAATTATATCAATTAAGAGGAAGAGTTGGACGAAGTAATAAAATTGCTTATTGCTATTTAATGTATACCCCAGGAAAAAGCTTATCAGATGTGGCAACAAAACGGTTAAATGTGATTAAAGATTTCACAGAACTTGGAAGTGGTTTTGCGATAGCCATGAGAGATTTATCAATTCGTGGAGCGGGAGATGTACTAGGAAGTGAACAAGCAGGGTTTATAGATACAGTTGGAATGGATTTATTTTTAGAAATGTTAAATGAAGAAGTAGAAAAGAAAAAAGGAAAACAAGTAGAAAGTACGAATGAAAAGGACGAACAACCATTGATAGAAGTAGAAACAGCAATTGATGACTCCTATGTAGAAGAAGCCGAATTAAAAATTGAAATTCATCAAAAAATAAATCAAATTGATTCCAAAGAAAAATTAGAGGAAATCAAAAAAGAATTGGAAGATAGATTTGGAAAAATATCAGAAAATTTAGAAATATATATGTATGAACAATGGTTTGAAAAATTAGTAACGACATTACCAATAGAAAAGGTGAAACAAAAGAAAAATTTTGTAGAAATAATATTGAACTTAAATAAAATAAAAGAAATAGATGGCGAAAAACTATTTTTTGAATCAAATCAACTCAATAAATCAATTCGCTTTAGTAGCAAAGAATCTGAATTAACGATTATTCTAGATACGGTTCAATTAAAACGTCATTTTATATATGACTTAATTGAGTTGATAGAAATCATAAATCGATGTATAAAAAAATAAGCACACCATATTGTGCTTATTTTGCTTCATATTGTAACATAATATTAGGAACGATTTGTTTTTTTCTAGAAACAACATTTGGCAAATATGTTCCCTGATAAATAGTTCGTAACCCATATGCTGAACGCAGTAAGCCAGAAGCTTCTTCACTATATAAAACATAAGAACCATTTTCAATAATATCTGTTATAAATAAAGCAGTAAAGTAATAATCATTTTCCATAGAGACCTTATTTAATAAATCAACATAAATATCTTTTGTAGATAAAATTTCATCAGCATTAGTAGTTGTAATTTGACCAATAGCCATTTTTCGTTCCCCAAGTGGGAAAACTTTGAAATCGGTATAAAGCACTTCTTCTGGAGTTTTTCCTTTTATACTAGAGCCAGCTTTTAACATTTCTAGTCCATATTGTTTATAATCGAGCCCAGCAATAGAACTTAATTCTTTAACAACTTCTTTATCAATATCAGTAGTCGTAGGAGACTTTAAAATTAAAGTATCTGATAAAATTCCTGATAGCATTAAACCAGCCATTTGTTTTGGGATTGGAATTAAGTGTTCCTGATATAATTTGAAAATAATCGTATTTGTACTACCAACAGGCATATTTCTAAAATTAATAGGTCTAGAAGTTCCTATGGTTCCAATATTGTGATGATCGATGATTTCTAAAATATCTGCTTCTTCTAGGCCAACAACACTTTGATCATATGAATTATGGTCCACTAAAATTACTTTTTGGCGTGCCACATCTCCCACATCAGATAGTTTTAAAACACCTAAGCATTTTTCATTTTGGTCGATAACAGGATAATAACTGTATTTAGTTTGATTCGCAATAGATATGAATTCTTTTACATCATCAAAGTTCTTAATACAAAGAACATTTTTTGTAGATAAAATATCACTGGCATACTTACACAAATTAAAAACTCTTGTAACTTTAAATGTATCATATTGTGTCTGAATGACATTAACCTTATTTTTCTTTGCAATTTCAAGGTGTTCTGGTTTCATGACAGCACCACCAGTTAAAATAATGAGTCTTACACTATGATTAACAGCATATTCAATGACACTATGCCGATCTCCCATAATCATAATACTAGAACGGTCTAGCTTTATATTTTCGATAATTGTCGTACTCTTATAAGAAGCAACTAAAGCCTCACCCTCAATTTCCTCATCAAAACGGTTAATTGCACTACCATCTAAGACATCTAAAATGTTATCAAAAGAAGCTCTCATATGGTGAATCTCATTGGAAAGTTGATCTTTGGCAATATCTCCCATGTTGAGCACTCCCACTAAATGTTGATTTTCATCAACAACTGGAATCTTGTGAAAAGAAGCCTTTGTCATAGCTAAAAATCCTTGATAGACAGACATTTTATCTGTAATAAAATAATTTTTGGAATAGTGTAAATCTTTAATCTTTGTTTTTACATCATTTAAATATTTCGGCGTTTTTACACCAAAATAATCCAATACAAATTTTGTTTCATTATTTATTTCGCTTAATACAGCAGGAACTGCATTGATACCTAATTGACTTTTTAAGTAAGAAAGTGTAATTGATGCAGTAACACTGTCTGTATCTGGTCTACGATGACCAAAAACATATACTTTTTCCATATATTCCTCCTTAAAAGACTATTTTACATTATACCACAAATTTTCTAAATTGTACTGTATAAATCTGTTATTTTATCACAAAATATGGTTAGAAAGTGAGGTATATATGAAAGCAACTGGTGTAGTAAGAAGAATTGATGAATTAGGAAGAATTGTCATTCCAAAAGAAATTCGAAAAACATTACGAATAAAAGAAGGCGAAAATCTTGAAATCTATATTGAGAATGATAACATTATCCTAAAAAAATATTCAGCAATGAACAACTTAAATGACTTTGCACAAGAATTAACAGACTCTATTTATAGTTTGCTTAAAACCAATATTTTTATTATGGATACTGATAATATAATAGCTCTTTCTGGAGAAATGAAGAAAAAATATTTAGGAAAACAGGTTAGTGAAGAAATGGAAAATTTTATCAGTAGACGGGATAGTATGTTAGAAAAATATTCAAAAAAAATAAAAATAATAGAGAATATAGAAGAAGAGGGGGCATATGCTTATTCTTCGATTGTGGCCAATGGAGATGCAGTTGGAATGGTACTCATTTTTTCAAAAGAAGGGCAATTAAGTGGAAATGAGGAGCAAATCGTAAAAATTGTAGCCAACTTTTTAGCAAAACACCTTGAACAATAATGAAATTCATGATATAATGACCTCGTTTTAAAAAACTTTGAAAGAAAGAATATTAGTTAATTTATTATAGAGAACTTGTGGCTGGTGAAAACAAGGAATAAGAACTAATACGAATGGCTCTAGAGTTGTTTATCTGAAAAATTTTAGGATAAATCGTGATTCGCGTTAAGAAACCAAGGCAAAAATGGTATGTGTCGAAAACACAGAAAATGGCTATTTTTGCGAAAAAAGGTGGTACCACGTCAAAACACGTCCTTTCATTTAGGAAGTGTTTTTTCATATTTCAAGGTTTTTTGGAAGAAAATTTCGTATAATAGAAGTGGAGGAAAGTCTATGGGGAGATATTTTGAAAAAATAAGTCTGAAACAATGGCAAAAAGATATTGGAAATGACATAGAAGATTATCATAATCATGAATTACCAAAACGTCAAACAAAATATAGTGCAGGCTATGATTTTGAAAGCCCAATCAATTTTATTTTACATCCAGGAGATGTAAAGAAAATTCCCACTGGTGTAAAGTGTAATATGAATATCGATGAAATGCTTATGATTGTCGTAAGAAGTAGTATGGGGTTTAAGTATAATGTGCGAATGACCAATCAAGTGGGGATTATAGAAAGTGATTATTACAATAATCCAGAAAACGAGGGTCATATTTGGATATGTCTTCAAAATCATGGCGATAAAGACTATATAATTAAAAAGAAAGAACGAATAGGTCAAGGAATTTTTACGAAATTTTTAGTAGTAGATAATGAAGAAGAAATTTTAAAGAAACGAACTTTTGGATTTGGTAGTACTGATGAGGAGGAAAAAAAATGAAAGAAAAATTTTATATTTCAACGGCCATTACCTATACATCTGGAAAACCACATATTGGAAATACATATGAAATTGTTTTGGCTGATGCGATTGCTCGCTATAAAAGACTAAAAGGATACGATGTTTATTTTCAAACAGGAACAGATGAACATGGAGAAAAAATAGAATTAAAAGCGAAAGAAGCAGGGAAAAAACCACAAGAATTTGTAGATGAAGTAGCACTTGAAGTTCGTAGAATTTGGGACGTTATGAATACAAGCTATGATTGCTTTATGAGAACAACAGCTCCACTTCATGAAGACTGTGTTAAAAAAATATTTAAACGTCTTTATGAGCAAGGTGATATTTATAAAGATGAATATGAGGGACTTTATTGTACTCCTTGTGAATCTTTTTTTACAGAAACGCAAGCAGTAGACGGAAAATGTCCAGACTGTGGAAGAGAAGTTCATAAAATGAAAGAAGAAGCTTATTTTCTAAAATTAAGTAAATATAGCAAACGATTAGAAGAATATATTGAAACACATCCACATTTTATTGAGCCAGAAAGTCGTAAAAATGAAATGATTAATAATTTTATTAAACCAGGATTACAGGATTTATGTGTTTCTAGAACATCATTTACTTGGGGAGTTCCAGTAGAATTTGATCCAGGACATATTGTTTATGTATGGATAGATGCACTTAGTAATTATATTACTATGCTTGGGTATAATCCAGAAGGCGAAAGTAGTGAGCGTTTTCAAAAGTATTGGCCAGCAGATATTCATTTAATAGGAAAAGATATATTAAGATTTCATACAATTTATTGGCCTATTATTTTAATGGCACTCGATTTACCACTTCCACATCAAGTATTTGGTCATCCTTGGTTACTTTGTGGAAATGA
>CAYYCR010000026.1:0-14786 GCA_964470385.1 uncultured Muribaculaceae bacterium
ACACAATACCATAGTCTTAACAGATTGTAAAAGAAACAATATTCGTATTTTGTATAAAAATAATAACAAATTTTTAAAATCTGCTAGACAGAAATGATTATTTGCAATCATTAATTTTGATATTTTGAAAATTTGATACTTTTTTAATTTTTAGTAGAAAAGTAAATGTTTATTACATACGTGTTTATTGGTTGAATGTATATTTTAAAAGAAAATACCATTAATTTGCACTCTTTTGAAATTTGTGATATGATAAATACCTAAAAAGGGGGATGTACTATGAAATTAAATAAAAAGGGGAAAGAAGAATTAAGAACTTTCATAGAAGAGCAATTAGAAAACCGTATTCCAAATGATTCTAGGATTCATTTAGATAAGGAATTACTAGAGTCTTTATTATTTGAAATTCATATGACAAAAGATAAACAATTAGCCAAATTTCTTATCTGGAGTGGCCCATTTTTGAGCAAAATAGATTTAAGTGAGATTTCATTTGAAGATGTTGTCTGGAATTTACAGGAATGTGAAACATCAAGTTATGGATTATTTGAAACAAATTATTATCAAAATATTAGTTCTATTGATTTAAGTTATACAAATGCGAAAATAGATTTTAACCAATCATATCGAATGAAACAATTTGATTATGAAATAGTAAATGGTGTAAAATTAGAGGGAGTTGATTTATCTCATTCCAATGGGGAATGTATCAAAGATTTTAATAATTCTAATTTTAAAGATACCAATATTTTGGTTCAATTTCATTTTAATCTCAATGACTTAGCTGATCAAAATAATAGTTGGGTTTGTAATACTAACTTTGAAAATGTAGATTTATCTAACGTTGAAATTCCCGCATGGTATTTTTCAGAATATTTAGAAGAACATGGTATATATGGCGGAAATTTTACTAACACAGGATTAAAAATAAACACTACTATAGAGCCAGAAGATGAAGCGGACTTGAAATCTGGTCTAAAAACCATTGGAGAACTAGTCCAAAACGAGGCATTCATTCATTGCTATATTGATGGCACACTAATGTTGTCAAGAAAAGAAAAAGAAGAAATCAAAATACAAAAATTAAATGCATATCAAGCATTTAAAGAAGAACTATTTGCTACTACCCAAAAAAGTATCGAAAGCCAAAGTAAGCAAGTTCAAAAATATTATAAATAGGATTGATTTTGTCAATCTTTTTTTCGTTTTGATAATTTATTTTGCTAGAATAGTGTTATTAGGTGATTATATGCTAATTAGAAAAAAATTGGGTCGATTATTTTTTTGTGGATTAGACTGACATTAGAAAGTGTAAAATAGAAAATTAAAGCATTAAAAAAGTAAGTAACTTCCTTATAAAAATAAGGTTCTTACATATGAATTATAAATTAGATGAATTTGAAATACCATTATCTTTAAACACTTTCGATAAATTTTTAATGATTCCATCATTTTTGAATGTACTTTTTAATGAATGATGATTTTTAAAAAAATTTCTCCGTTCTAGCACTTTTCCAGTATTTTCTTTCATATAACAAAAGTGAAAGGAGGAAAATTCATGATAACTGAAACAATTGATGGTGTAAATATAAGTGGAAATCAACTCAGTATTGACTGCATTACTTCTAATCAAGACAAATTCCATTTGGATAGTGATGGGAACTTAACGGTTAATAGTATTACAACAATACAAAATAATCCAAGTGGCATTAATTTAGATACTGTTTATCCAATTGGTTCTATTTATATGAATACAACAGATATTAATCCTAGCACTTTATTCGGTGGAACTTGGGAACAATTAAAAGATCGTTTTTTATTAGGAGTAGGAGATATCTATCAAGCTGGATCTATTGGAGGAGAGGAAAAACACACATTGACTGCTGCTGAATTACCATCCTTAAGACCAAATTTCAAAGCAACCAATAGTACCACTACAGGAGGTTCTGCCAATTATCTATATTTGGGTGGTACAGTATCGCCTGCTGTAGCTACACCAACTGCTGGAAGGCTTGGCATTACTAGAACCGCATTTGATCCACTTGGAAAAGATCAACCTCACAACAATATGCCTCCATATCTAACAGTCTATATGTGGAAACGTATTTCTTAAAAAAGCACTTTTTAGTGTTTTTTTCTAATATAAAGATAATTGAAACAAAATAATATTCTTCATACAATAAGTAGAGAGGAGTTGATAACATCAAAGCTGTTGAAATCTACCAAAATATGAAAACAACACTAGAAATCGTGAATATACAAATAGAAGCAATGGACGAAAAGGAAAAAAATCAATCTCTAGAAAAAGAAAGACTCATCAAAATTAAAAAATCCTATCAAGAAAAAATTGAAACAATAGAACAAATGTTAAAACAATTAAAAGGAGTTGAATATTCGTTATACTATGAAATTGTTGTTGGTGGACTCAGTATTAATAAAGCAGTAGACAAAGTCGCTTTAAAGTACGATTTAAGTCCGTCAACGATTTGGAAAAGCTACTACCCCAACATAAAAGAACAAATTCGAATTTCCAAACAACTTTTCTAGCGATTTTCCAGTACCTGACCTCATATGATGAGGTGGAGGTGAAAAAAAATGAATGATTATAAAGAAATCAAACATTTAAGAAGACCACGAGAAAAGCATTTCTTAAAAAAAGATGGAACCATGATTGCTCAAATGTATTCTGATGATATTCATTATTTAAAAAATGGAAAATACGAAGAAATTGATAACACCTTAGAAAAACACAACCATAAATTTATAAATAAAAATAATGCATTTAGAGCTTCTTTTGAAGAAATGAGCAGTGGCAAATTTATGTCAGTAGAAAGTCTTGGACATACACTTTCTATGGACTTAAAAAATAAATTAGAAGTATGTTCTAAAATAAGAGGAAAGGAAGCCTTATATCAAGATTTATTAAAAGGAATCGATATCAAATATACAGTTCTTCCAACTAAAATAAAAGAAGCAATTGTATTAAAAGATAAAGTAAATATTCCAAAACAACTAGAATTTATCATCGACACAGATTTAGAATTAACCATACCAAATAATGGAATGATAGAAGCGAAAGAGAAAGATAACACAATCTTTGTAATAGAAGCTCCTTATATGATAGATTCTGGTGGATTAGAAAATCATGACATATATTATGAATTAGAAAAACATAATACTCATTATGATATCTTATTAAAGTTAGATAGTGATTGGTTAGAAAGAGCTAGTTTTCCAGTTACCATAGATCCAACCATTACAAATTCTGACCAAGGAAAAAATGTCTATGATACTTATATTTATCCTGGGGATACAGGAGTGGATAGAAATTCCAAAGATCATTTAAAAATGGGTGTTGAAAGAGTAAACAATCAAGATATCATCAATCGAGCATTATTAAAATTTGAACTCCCTACTATTGGTACTGGTAGTCAAGTAATCGATGCTGAGATTGACTTAATTGGGTATCCAGATTATAAAGACCATTATGCTTTTTATGATAAATTTGTAAGTGTTCATAGAATGACGCAAGATTGGAATGAAGCAACCGCAAATTGGAATACCATGCATGATAAATATGATTCTAGAATTGAAGATTATACAACCATTTATTTGAGTCGATTAATTGGAAATGAAATTACTAAAGTACAACATAATACTTTTGATATTACAAACTTAGTAAAAAAATGGTATTCAGGGTTACCTAATTATGGAGTGTTATTAAAATCGCATAGAGAAGTTTATTATGAAGATTATTTGGCGAAAGTGTTTTCAAAAAATAATAGTGTAGTAGGAGATAATCCAAAACCTGTTTTAATTGTTCATTATAGAAATCAAAATGGATTAGAAAGTTATATGGATTATCAAACTGAGAATTTTACAGATGGAAGTTCTCTAAGTAATTTATATAATGGAAACTTAGTAACAACATGGAATATTGGAAAAACAATATCTGGTAAATTTCCAGTATCATTAAACTTAATTTATAATACCAATGATGTCATTTTAAACAATAACTATGGATATGGATTAGGATATCAAGTAAATTTTCATCAATTATTAAAGGAAGTAACGATTGGAAAATACCAAACTTTAGAATTTAAAGATGAGGATGGCACTCTACATTATTTTTATAAAGGAAATGATTTGGCGGGTGATACTCAAGATTATCCAGATAATCCCAAAGTAGTAAGAGATAAAGATACTTATTATGATGAAGACGGATTATCTTTAACGATTACCAAAGATACAGATACTTACATCATGAAAGACAATGATGGAAATACATCCCTTTTCATTCATAGGGGAAGTGCTTGGTATTTAAGTAAAATTACGGATACGAATAGCAATAGTGTAGATATTCTCTATGATGACAATAATAAAATTACAAAAGTAATAGATGGAAATGATCAGGAAATAACATTTACTTATGAACCCAATAAAATTATTGTTACAAGTTCAAATGAAACAGTAACATTACAATATCAAAATAATCAACTAGTAAAATTGATAACTAAGAATGGATCAACAAATATTACTTATAACAATAAAAAAATTATTTCTAAAATTACCGATGTAACAGGGAAAAGTATTGGTTATGAATATTATAATATGATTCCTTATCGAATCAAAAAAATGACAGAGTATGGAATCGAAAATGGTACTGGTCAACATATGGAATTTGTATATGGATTTAATTCAACCACAGTTACAGATAGTAAAAGTGGATATTATACTTATACATTTAATAATCAAGGAAATACAATAGGAGTATCAAGTTTAAATCAAAATGAAGCAATCAAAGACGCTTATGGAAAGTTATTTGAATATGGTTCGAAAGATAGATATACAACGTCATTAGGTAGAATGAATAAGTTAATATCTGAAAATGGAAGTATTAAAATAGCAAATAATTATATCGACAATTCTAGTTTTGAAAAAGAAACTTTGTTATTTACAGGGACTAATGATGTCATTACTAGTATTGTGAATAATCATGCTCTAACAGGAAATCGTTGTTTTCGTATTAGTTCAAAACCAGACTTTTTAAACTATGATCATTCAGCTAGTTATTCTATCAAAGTACCTAAAGGAGAAACTTATACTTTTAGTGCTTATATCAATAGTTCAAAATCGGCTTATATCAAGGTATCTTATATAGATTCTGATAATCAAGTCATATCCAAAATGGATTCTAGAGTAAATAATCAAGATTATACAAGATATAGTACTACTATTTTTTATCCAGAAAATGCGAAAAGTGATTTAACGCTCACCCTAGGAATTGATCCAAATAGTTATGGTTATTTTGATGATATCCAATTAGAAAAAGGAGAAGTTGCGAATTTGTATAACTTGGTTGATAATTCTGATTTTAGCAAGGGTCTTGGAGATTGGAGTGCTAGGGTATATTCTTCTTATAAGGGGGATCCTGAAAATATTAATCCTTTAGAAGTTGTAACTTTAGAAAATGGTCATCATGCTTTAAAATGGCATACAGAACCTGATTGGAACAATGTACTTAGCGTGAAATTACCAATGTCAGGAAAAGCTGGAGATACTTATTATATTTATTTCTGGTATAAAAATACTGGTATTGAAAAAGTAGTTCCATCACTTTCACAAGGAAAAGTAATGATTGACTTTGATTATGACGAGAGCGTAGGAGGAATGTGTAGGTATCCAAGAGGAGATTATAGTGGCAATAATACGGAATGGCAGTTTTTTGAAACTTTCTATACAGCAGAATATGATTATACGGAAGCTACATTAACATTATTTGATTCTCATGCGAATGATCTTTATATCACCAATGTAGCAGTTTATAAACCAATTAGTAATCAAACTAGTTATTTCTATGATGATAATGGAAACATGACACATATGTATGATCCAACAAGTGGTCCTAAAGAACTATCTTATGATAAAAACAATCAATTGATTAGTATGATGGATGTAAAAGGATCTAACTTTGTTTATGAATATGATAACGAAATTCCAGATAGAATTTTAAAAGGAATCAGTGTAACAGGTATTTCTAATGAAATAGAATATGATGAAGTAGGAAATCCAATTGTTACTAGAATTAAAAATATAGGAGAATTAAAAGAAAGTAGTTATTTTATTCGAAAAAAAGGAACTAAAGAATATCTCACTTGTAATTTTAAAACCAATTCTTTAACCTTAAAACAAGATACTTGTAGCCATGATGGATTTAAACTCATCAAAGAAGATAATTATTATAAAATCATACCAGTTTACAATCAAAACTATTCTATTTATCAAGTAGATAATATTGTTATTTTAAGAAAAGACAAATACTCCTTATTTGAATTTATAAAAAATCAAAATGGAAGTTATAAAATAAAATTGAAAGATGAAGAGTTATATCTTACTTATGAAGAAAATTGTTTGATTTTAAAGGAAACAGGAGAAGAGTTTTATCTAGAAGAAAGAAACAAACAATTATTTGTAGAAAATACAGCTACCTATACAGAAGACGGAAAATTTGTAAAAGAAACAAAAGATACTTTGGGTAGAATTACAACTTATGATATTGATACAAGTACAGGATTAACAAATTCTATTACTGACCCTAAAAATATTACGACCTATTATACTTATAACAACAAAGAACAAATGGCCAAAGTAGAAAAAGATTTTAAAAAAGTAGAATATGAATACAACAATCAAAATCTATTATCTAAAATCAAACATGGAACCAAAGAATACAATTTTACTTATGATGAATTCTTAAACACCAAAGACATTAAAATTGGAAATCAAGCTTTGATTACTAACAATTATGAAAGTAATAATGGGAACTTAAAATCTTCTATCTATGGAAATGGAGATATGGTAATTTATTCTTATGATGAATTTGATAGAATCAAACAAGTAGATAAGGAAACTGGAGCTTATACTTATCACTATGACAACTTAGGTAATATTGCCAAAGTAACATCAGAAGCTAATACTTATCAATACTATTATGATGTAAGGAATCGCTTAATTGATTACTATAACAATACTTTCCATATTCGTTATGATTATGACGAAGTAGGAAATGTAAAAGACAAATATCTAAATGACAGTTATCATGTAAATTATGAATACAATAAAGATAATGCTGTGGCAAAAGTAAATATGAGTAATGATGTTGATTCAGATGTAAAAAAAGATGGTCCAGCAGGAACTGGTGGATGGAAAGAACCATACAGTGATACTCTTAGTTATACTTATGATGAACTAGGTAGAATGAGTGAAAAAAATCTAAATGATAAATTGAAAAATCAATATCATTATATTACCAAAGGAAATAGAACTTCATTTGTATTAGATGAATTTACTAGCAATGATGATAAATACTCTTACAAATATGATGAATTAGATAATATTACTGATATTTCTTATAATAATGTATTAATCAATCATTATGAATATGACAATTCTAATGAGTTAGTAAAAGATGATGATTATAGAAGAAATGTAACCACGATTTATACTTATGATAATGTAGGAAATTTGTTATCAAAAAAAGAATATGAATTACATACTGAAAACTTATTAAAAGAAGATAGTTATGAATATAATAATTCTAATTGGGAAGACCAATTAACAAAGTTTAATGAAGAAGAATTTACATATGATGAAATTGGAAATCCATTAATGATTGGTTCTAAAATATTATCTTGGACTAATGGAAGACAGTTAGAAAAAATAGTTGATGGAGAAAATGAAACCAAATTTAAATACAACAAAGACTCCATTAGAACTGAGAAAATAGTAAATGGTCTATCTAGAAAGTATTATTTAGAAAATAATCAAATCTTATTTGAAGAATTTGGAAAAAATATGATATACTATATACGTGATGATAACAATCATTTAATTGGATTTCGATTGAGTGAAGAAACATATTATTATGTCAAGAATGCACAAGAAGATATCATTGGAATATTAGATAATAATTACAATAAAATAGCCACTTATGAATATGACGCATGGGGTAAAATACTATCGATTAAAGATTGTGATAACCATGAAATTATAGATACCAATCATATTGCACATATTAATCCTTTCAGATATAGAAGTTACTATTATGATGAAGAAACAGGACTTTATTATTTAAATTCTAGGTATTATAATCCTAGCTTTGGCAGATTTATTAATGCGGATGGAACGATTGGAGCAAATGAAGATGTTATTAGTCATAATCTATTTGCATATTGTTCTAATAATCCAATTAATAGTACAGACTTAGAGGGTGATTTTGCATTTGCTATTCCTTTAGGAATTGCATTTGTAAAAGGTACAGCTGCAGCAATAGGGTGTTTAGGAATTGGAGCTATTGGTGTTGCAGGATTAGGTTATATTGGAACTAAAGAAATAGAAAAATCTAAAACAAAAGCAAAAACTCAAACAAAAGTAAATGTTAAAACCTCTGTAAGCACTAGTTCAAAAGCAAAAATTCAATATCCAGAACTTCCTAATGATACAGTAATTTATAGATATGGGGATAAAAATCCATCAAATTTAGCACCTAAAGTGAAAGATTTAAATGTCCCACCAGGAGTAACAAAGAGTTTGTCATTTTCGTTGATTCCACCAACAAATGGCGGGAAAGCAGTATATACAACAATTGGTGCTTTAAAAGGTACAGGAATATTAAATGTAGCTCAAGATAACATTTATCATATTGCAGTGACACCTAGATTTGATACGATAGAAAATTGGGTTAAATTGGGATCTCTACATCCATGTACTGCAGCAGTTCAATCAGTAGTAATGAAATGGGGTGATTAAATGATAGATAAAGACAAATTATTTTTTATGCTAGATTGGAATAATAGTCAAGAATTACAAAAAAAGGGTATTGAATTAGGACTCAAAATAGAAGATTTGCAGGTATTTATGCAAGATGGAAATGGGAAAAATGTGTGGGGAAATTGTGCAAAAATATTATCACAAAAATCAGATGAGGAATTAAAACCATATCTTCCAGAAATTTTAGAGTGGTTACAAGATTTAACTTGGCCTGGAGCCTTAACTATTTTAGAAAGACTAAAACAATTTGATTATAAAATTTTGAAGATTCCTTTTGAACAAGCAATTCAAAAAGCAAATGAAGAAAATGATATTACTTGGATTGGCTTTTTATCTTATATTTTTGAAAATGATAAAAAAGAAAATTTGAAAAATGTAATAGATTATTCTTATCTAAAAATAATAGAAGAGGCATGTGAAGAATTAGAAAAATACTAAATTTTTAAGAATATATTCTGTCTCCTCAATCAACAATTAAAACAAAAATCCTATTTGCCAAAAACCTTTAAACTACAAAAACAATTAAGAAATTAAATAACTTCTTAGTTGTTTTTTTCTTTATTCCCTTTATGTTTCTAAATAATGATATTTGGGTTATTAATTATCTCAGAAAAACATAAAAGAAATTAAAAAACAATATACCAGATTAACAAATTCTATCACTGACCCTAAAAATATTACAACCTATTATACTTATAACAACAAAGAACAAATGGCCAAAGTAGAAAAAGATTTTAAAATACGTAGAATAAGAAAAATGGAACTGACATTGAACTCACTAGTGATGCTATAAATACTTTAAAAAATCAACTAGAAAA
Source organism: uncultured Muribaculaceae bacterium (assembly GCA_964470385.1). Classification (GTDB taxonomy): domain Bacteria; phylum Bacillota_I; class Bacilli_A; order RF39; family UBA660; genus MGBC102946. The sequence goes on from CAYYCR010000026.1 coordinate 9,648, forward strand.
TATAAAGCAACATAATAATACGGTAATTTTACGATTTGTTTATGATAATAATGCAATAGGTATTGTTGATGGAGTAAATAAATTTGAACCAAAACAAGAAATTTTATTAAGACATATTGAACAATTAAAGAGCGTTTTTCAACAGTATGAGACAACAATATATACGATTCAAATAGGATTTTATGGTCTGTGGGGAGAAAGTTTTTATAATACAGATGTAAATTCTCATCCTGAATATTATAAACAAACGATGGAAGCTTTACTAGATGCAACAGAAAATACGGAAATAATGATTGCTTTTAGAACACCTAGTTATGCAAGAAGTGCAATAGAAAATAGTAATTATGATACTTCTCGTGTGGGAATATTTAATGATGCCCTTTTATCTCAAAATGATGATATGGGAACATTTACGAACAGACAAGAAGAATTGGAATGGTTAAATTCAAGAAATGTAAGTTATGGAGGAGAAGCCTTACCTGCTACTTTTATAGATACTTTAGAGCTTTCTAATGCTTATGGTGATACCTATACCAGTGTTGGAGGACTTAACGATTATATAAATTTATTAAAAACTAAAACAGAAAACTGGGATTTAATTGGTTATACAGAAGATGAAATGTTTCAATCGCATACCTCATATATAAATTTTGAATGGAATCAATATAAACATTATATTTGGGCAAATCAAATTTATAATGGTAAAGATGAATTATATCATGGAAAAACTGCCCTAGAATATATCCAAAGTCATTTAGGGTATAGATTCGTTTTAAAAAATGTTATATTACCAAGAAGTGCTGATTCATTAGAAAAAATAAATGCTAGCATCCAAATAAAAAATGTCGGATTTGGAAATGTCTTAAAAAGTAAAACTGCAACTCTACTTTTTGTAGATATAGATGAGATAGTGCAAGGTGAGATAAATATAACTCCTGAATTTGATATTAAAAGTTTCACATCAAAAAATGATATTAATAAGGATATAACCTTTAATTTACCAGACTTATCTAGTGGAACATATAAAGTATTTTTGCGAATAGCAAATGATGAAAAATTAAATGATGGAACATACTATAGTGCAATTAGATTTGCAAATAATAGCACTTGGAACAACATATTACAAGCGAATCATATAGGTAATATAAAAATAAATTAAGAAAGGAATAAAAAATGATAATAAAAAAATGGAGATTACGGGCAAAAGTTTCTTTTGGTGCTCTGGTTGTATTACTAATTTTTATTTTTTTTGGTAAAACATATTCAAGATATTATGATTCAATGATAAATAATAGTGATTTATCACTTGCCCCTTGGAATATCACTATAAATAATCAAAAAATAACTTCTGCTGGAAAAATAAATATTATTGTAGAACCAGTAGTAACAGAAACTACTACAACTACAAAGACATATAAAAATAAAATAGTTCCAGGTTGTAAAGGCTATTTTGATGTTGAAATTAATCCAACTGGAACAGGAGTGTCAGTAGATTATATAATCAATTTTAATCCTGAAAATTTACCAGGAGGAATGAGATATACAAAATATGAAACTCTAGATGAAAATAAATCAGTTATTATGACATATACTACATTTCCTAGTGATGCAAAATTAACAGGAACAATGTCAATTGTTGATGGAAAATTATTAGAATCTGAAAATATTTTAAGATATAGAATTTATTTTGAATATGTAGATGGCGATTCTCTGAATGTCACTGCACCTAATGTTGATGAACAAAGTAGCATAATGATTGATGTTATTTTGAAACAATCTATATAGTTTAATTTGAATTAAAAAAGGAGGAAAGTATGATATGAATACGAGCAAAAGATTAAAAAAACACTGGCATTTAATATTAAATATAGTTATGATAACTATCATACTTTTTTCCATTAATAAAACCGTTTCAGGATATAAAACAACTGCCCATATTTCTACTTTAAATGCAATCCCAGTTCTTCACATAGAAACAATCACTCCTTCCAAAGAACTAGAATTCATTGATTATGGTTGGGCAACTCATAGCTTTGATATTATAAATGGAAAACTTGATAAAAATGGTGTATTTTATGTAAATGAAGTGGATATGGAATATTATATAAATGCTGTACAAGATAGTGGAGAGTTACCACTTAATTTGCAAGCGTTATATATTTTAAATGATGATGGTAGTTTAAAGGGAGAGGCAATTCCTTATATAGAAGGAAAAGGTTATGGCCCGTTTGAGTTACCTTATAAAATAGATGATCAAGTTGTTTTGAATCCTCTTGGGTATTTTGAATCAAAATATGTTTCAAGAGTACATTATATGCTTGTTTATACCTATGAATCTTGTACCAGTGGAAATCAAAACTGTGAAATTGATGCGTATGATGCAGGAAAAGAGTATAAATTTCATATTGAAGTAAAAGCATATCAAAAGGTAAATTAGAAAGGATAAATATATGAAAAAGAAAAAAGTTAAATTGATTGCAATGACAATACTTTTAGTAGTTTTTTTCAGTACTAAATCAACATACTCAAAACTAAATATGACTTTTAACTATGATATGTCATTTGTCTCTAAAAGTTATGCCCCACTAACTATTACTAATACTATGAAAATAGAAGAAAATTCCTACCAAATATCTTTAAAAAATGATAACGCTTATGAAATTTCTTTTTCTTGCGAAGATATTAATTCAAACTTTGATATAACTTGTAGTGTGAATAAAATATCTGCAAATGCAAGTGCAAACATTATAGTTGATATAGATTTTAAACCTGATGTTGATAAAGACACGCTTACTCCTAGTCCAGATGGAAATGGATATATTACAAAATTAGGAATACGAATAACTTCTCCTTATACTTATTCAAAAAGTGATCCACATTATGTAAATTCTGGAGACATGGTTGTTGTAGAACTGACTGTAACTAATTTAGTAGAATATATTACTACTTTAGCAAGTACAGATACAACAAATTTAGCGAGTGATCATACTAATATAAGATATGTTGGAGCAAGTCCTAATAATTATATATCATTTAATAATGAATTATGGAGAATTCTTGGGGTATTTGATGGTAAAGTAAAGATAATAAAAACAACACCTTATAACAATACACCATATACATTCTATGATGGGAGTGCAAGTGGAACAAATAACAAATTTCAAAATGCGGCAATAAAAACTGAGTTAAACGATACATTTTATTATACAATTAATCAGAAATATAGAACTATGATTAAAGAAGGTACATGGAATGTAGGTGGATTAAATAGTTGGGACTGGCAGGTAGCGGAAACTGCATATAACACAGAAAAATCAACTACAATATCAGCCAATGTAGGGTTAATCAGTGCAACAGATTATGTTTATGCAATTGGTGGGAGTAATAGAGCTACTTGTATAGAAAGTACTCATATTGGTGATGTAGATACCTGTAAGTCTGATAACTGGCTTTATCCGTATGCTACAGCTTCACATATGTGGACAATTAATGAATATACTCCTGATAGTAATTATGCTTTAGTTGTTACTACATTAGGAAAGATTACTCCGAATGGTATTCAATATACTTCTGCAGCATATCCGGTGATATTTTTAGATGAAAATGTGGGATTTACAAGTGGAGATGGAACTGAAGGTAATCCATACAAATTAAAATCTGGTAATGCACCAGTTGTTTCAAATACTTACAAAGATTATATTACAAATGTATATTTAAACAGTTGGGGTAATGAATTAGCTGGTTTTGCTGGTAAAGAAATTACTTCTTTTGATAAAGATGGCGGAGCTCCAATATTTGCTAATGATACATGGGGTATCCCAGATGAATATACGATTACCCAAGTGACAGTATATAGTTACAATTGGGCAGAATTAAGTACGTATATTCCAAATGGTTCATCAGATAGTGGCACTTGGCATTCAAGACCATCAAATTATTTATTCAAAAGACATATAGCACCAGATTTAGATTATATAGGTGGCAATGAAACGTTAGAGCAAAACAGTGGGACACTTAGATTTGTAATCATTGTGAATAACTAAAATGGTGATAATTATGAAAAAAATAATAGAAAAAATTTTTAAAACTATATATTATTTTGTTTTGATAATTTTAGTTTTATGTGTTTGTTCAATAGTTTATAATAAGATTAAGTATCCAAAATCTCCATTTACAGTTTTTGGTTATCAATTATATGTAGATGTTACAAATAGTATGGTGCCAGATTTACATGTTAATGATATTATAATAGTAAAAAAATGCAGTAAGGAAAATATTAATGTTGGAGATATTGTTACCTTTAGAGAAGGAAACACAACAGTCACTCATAGAATAATAGAAATAATAAATGATGATGGTAAAATTAAATATAAAACCAAGGGTGATAATAATAATTTGGAAGATGATAAACCAATAACTTATAAAGAAATTGAAGGTAAATATTGCTTTAAAATTAGATATTTAGGATTTTTTATAACAGACAAAGTTTCATGTATTTTACTAATTCTTTTAATATTGATATTATCACATTTTCCATATAGTAAACTTAATTTTTCAAAAAAAGAGGAAGAAATAGTAGGATCAGAGTCTGTAGATGAAAAAATAGAAAATTTAAATGAAGAAGTTTTAGAAAATATAAAAAAAGAGAAAAAAATTTTCAAAAATTAAAATATGGTTTAACAATAGTAGAATTTTTATATATTTCAATAAAATTTTGAAATGCAATCATTTTTCTCTAAATTGAGAAAAATTCAATTCTTTATTCAATCAAAACTAGGGAGAATATAATTATTTTTTCGCCTTTTGGATTATTTTAAATAACGTTTATAAAATTAAATAGATGAATAAATGGATCAATTTAGCTATTTGGGAGTTAATTGATCTATTTGACTTTTTCTTCATTTTATTTAGTTTTGCAAGAAGCTTGATGTTAGTGGCTATATTTGTTACATAACCATATGAAATAGATTGACAATAATTGATTTTATGATGGCTCAAAAATATATTTTTTTCTTTTTCTATGTTTTTAAATTATCTCATTTATTTTATTCACCATATTAGATTACAATCACTTGACACAAATTTGAATTCAGTATTGAAAAAAATTTAAATTTCGTTTATAATAATACATAGAATAGG
>CAYYCR010000027.1:0-14616 GCA_964470385.1 uncultured Muribaculaceae bacterium
AAAATTTAAAAAAGTTAAAATTTTATTTTCATTTTTTTTGTGATAAAACAACTTGAAAAAAGGAGAATATTTATATATTAGGCAAAAATTTATAAAAATACGATATTGCGAATCATCATGTTATCGTGCTATAATAAAAACATATTTGGAGATGATTAAAATGCAAGAATTATATATAGGATCTCATGTATCATATAAAAAAGAAGAACAATTATTAGGGGCTCTATTAGAAGCTTTATCTTATGGATCTAACACTTTTATGTTTTATACAGGGGCCCCACAAAATACCACACGTACTTCGATTGATTTGGAAATTACAGCACTTGCCCATAAAATGATGGAAGAACATAAAATGGATAAAACAAAAATTGTTGTCCATGCTCCTTATATTATTAACTTAGCTAACGACAATGAAAAATATGATTTTGCCATCCGTTTTTTACGAGAAGAAATTGAAAGAACAGAACGGCTTGGAATAGAACTCTTAGTACTTCATCCAGGAAGTCATGTAGGGTTAGGAAGTGAAAGGGGAATTAACAATATTATTCGTGCTTTAAATACAGTTATTGATAGTAAAACAAATGTCAAAATATGTCTAGAAACAATGGCTGGAAAAGGTAGTGAATGTGGAAAAACATTTGAGGAAATTGCTAGCATTTTAGAGCAAATGAAACATCCAGATAAAGTTGGAGTATGTCTAGATACTTGTCATGTCAACGATGCTGGTTACTCTTTAGAAAATATTGACAACCTTTTGTCAGAATTTGACAAAATCATAGGACTATCAAAACTGTGGGTACTCCATATTAATGATAGTAAAAATCCTTTAGGAAGTCATAAAGATCGACATGAAAATATTGGACTTGGAACCATTGGATTTGAAAATATTATGAAAATAATCAATCACCCTAAACTAAAAGAAGTCCCTAAAATTTTAGAGACTCCCTATGTTAGCATAAGTGATGATTCCAAAGAAAAATTGTATCCTCCATATAAATTTGAAATTGAAATGATTAAAAATGGAAAAATGAACCATAACTTAATAGAGGATATTAGAAATTATTATAAAAAAGATTGATACTTTTTCTTCATCGCATAAAACAATTCTACTCCTTTTTCAAAAGTAGTAGGAGCAAGTTTCGTTTTTAATTCATTAAAAATTGGAGTAGGATTTCCGTATAGAAACACTTTCCAATTTTTTTTTAAAGTATCATATAAAATATCGATTTCCTCTGAAACGAGTGGAATATCATTAGAAGTAGCAAAACTTTCAATATCCGTTTTGGTAATCTTGTCTACATAGCTTTTGATAAACTGTTCTTTCACTTTTTTCACCTCACGTTATACTATATGTTAGATTAGTAGAATAATGTAGTAAATATTTCATAAATTAATAATAAGGAGGACATTATGAGAGAAGAAATTTCAAGCACTTATTATGTACCATTATTAAGCGAGGAAACGATGTACTTACACTATCAAAAATTATATAAAGGATACTTAGAACGATTTTACAAATTAGTAACCGATGATACCCCACTTTATGCAGTATTAAATATTGACCGTTATCCAATCGAAAAAAGAGGCAATATTTTACATAATGCTGGAGGAGTATTAAATCATGAACTTTATTTTAATGAAATTAACATCAAGGGAAGACATACCCCATCAGGAAATTTAAAAACTGCTATTGATAAAAAATATGGTTCCTATGAAAACTTTAAAAAAGAATTTGTAAGAATTGCGAAATTATTAGTAGGATCAGGATATACCTTTTTGGTTCTTGATAGCAAAAAAGAACTTAACATCGTAAACATGAGTAACCAAGAAACCCCATACTCCTATGACATGATTCCCATTATGAATATAGATTTATGGGAGCATTCTTATTATTTAGATTATCATACCGATAAAGATATTTATATCAACTCTTTTTTTGACTTACTTGACTTTGATGTGATTGACAAACGTTATGACAGAGAAACCAAAACCTCTTAAAATTAGCAAATCAAAAAGAAAACAAACCTACAAATCATTCAACCGAAAAAAAGAAAGAAACATCACATCAATCGTCGAAAAAAGATACTATTTTTTAGTCGGAATTATTATCATTGGAATGTCTATTTTATTATCAGACTTATTTTACGTTCAAGTGATTAAAAACGAATACTATATCAAAAGGGTAGAACAACTAAATACCAAAATTATTTATGGAACGTCTGTCCCTAGAGGAAGAATCTATGACCGAAATCATAAACTACTTGTTGATAACGTACCAGTCAAATCGATTTATTATAAAAAACCATCAGGTATTAATGTAACAGAAGAAATAGAACTTGCCTATAAACTCTCAGAACTACTTTCTGTTGATTTTAAACAACTAAAAGAAACAGAACTAAAGACATTTTGGATAAAACAAAATAAAGAAAAAGCCAAATCAAAAATCACAGAACAAGAATGGCAACAACTAGAAGAAAGAAAAATAAAAAATGAGGACATTGAAAAATATCAATTGGAAAGAATTACTACAGAAGAATTACAAAATTATACAGATAATGATAAAGAAGCAGCCTATATTTATACATTAATGAATAAAGGATATTCTTATTCGGAAAAAATAATTAAAAACGAGGATGTAACCGATGAAGAATATGCAAAAGTAAGTGAAAATACAAGTAAACTAAACGGAGTAGGGACAAGACTTGATTGGGAGCGAACTTACCCTTATAATGACACCCTAAAAACAATTCTAGGAACGGTTTCAACCTCAGAAAAAGGAATTCCTTATGAATTAAAAGATGACTATTTAGCCCAAGGATATTCCCTAAATGATCGTGTTGGAACAAGTTATTTAGAATATCAGTACGAAAACTACTTAAAGGGTCAAAAAAATAAATATCAAGTACTAGCAAATGGAGAATACAAACTAATGGAAGAGGGAAGTAGAGGAAATGATTTAATACTAACCATTGATATTGACCTGCAGCAGGCAATTGAAAAAATATTAGAAGAACAATTAATCAAAGCCAAAAAAGAACCAAACACGATGTATTATAACCGTTCATTTGTCATTATTGCTGATCCTAATACAGGAGAAATACTAGCTATGGTAGGAAAACAAATCATAGATAACAATGGAACTTATGAATTTCGCGATTATACTCCAGGAGTATTAACATCTCCTGTTGTAGTAGGTTCCGTGATTAAAGGAGCTTCCCATATTGTAGGATATAATACAGGAGCCTTAAAAATTGGCGAAGTGAGAAACGATGCTTGTATTAAAATTGCAGCAACCCCATTAAAATGCTCTTGGGCAATGTACGGAAACATTAATGATTTATATGCCCTTAAATATTCTTCTAATACCTATCAATTTAGAACGGCTATGAAAGTAGGAGGTGGAAACTATATTTATGATGGTCCGCTTTTGATAAACCCAGAAGCTTTTACCACTTACCGTGATACCTTTGCTCAATTTGGACTAGGTGTAAAAACAGAAATAGATCTTCCTGTAGAAAGTCTTGGATATAAAGGAGATAGTACCTTATCTGGACATCTACTCGATTTTGCAATCGGACAGTATGATACCTATACACCAATACAACTTTCTCAGTATATCTCTACAATTGCCAATGGTGGAAAAAGATTAAAACCATATTTGCTAAAGGAAGTTTATAGCCCTGATAAAGAACAGATTTATAAAGCAGAGCCAACTGTTTTAAATGAAGTAAAAACCGATAAAATTTATATGGATCGTATTAAAGAAGGATTTAAAATGGTAATGGAACGAAATGGAACTGGGTACTATAGTGTAGATCCAAGTTTAAGTGCCGCAGGAAAAACAGGAACAAGTCAAAGCTTTATGGATACAGATGGAGATGGCGTTGTTGATACAGAGACTATTACAACAACCTTTGCTGGATATATTCCTTATGATAATCCAGTGATGTCCATCGTAGTAGTTTCTCCAGATAGTTTCTATCAAAGTACAGGACTCAATTATGAATATCCCGTTAATCGTAAAATATCTTATGAAGTTTCAAAAAAATTCTTTGAAATTTATCAATAATTTGTTATAATAGGTAAAGATTAACGAAAAGGAGGAAAATAATATGGCTAAAAAAGGAGAAGCTAGAGAGAGAATTACTTTAGCATGTACTGTTTGTAAAGAAGAAAACTATCGTACAGAAAAAAATAAGAAAAATACGACTGAACGTTTGGAACTAAATAAATTTTGTCCAAAATGTAGAAAAACAACCACTCACAAGGAAAAGAAATAGAGGTTGTTTATGTCAAAAAAAGAGCCAATTACCATTCATGGACAAATTGTTGATTTATTAAATTGTAAAGCTTTGATTGAGTCTCAATCTAGAACAAAGACAAGTCTTGGAAAACCTCCAAAACAAAAAATCAAAGAACGGAAAGTCAAACAATTTTTCAAACATCGTCCACAACATTATGGTTAATAGTAGGAGGTATTTTAAATGTTCAATATCAATGATATCAAAAATGGAATTACATTTATTTATGAAGACAATATTTATCAAGTATTAGAATTTCAACATGTAAAACCAGGAAAAGGAGCCGCTTTTGTAAAGGCTAAACTTCGTAATTTAAGAACTGGTTCTACAGTTGAGAAAACATTTAACACAAGTATCAAGTTAGAAAAAGCAATGATTGAAAAACAAAATATGCAATACTTGTATGAAAATGGAGACGTTTGCAATTTTATGAATATGCAAACCTATGAACAAATCGAATTATCAAAATCGCAATTAGGAGAAAGTGGAAAATTCTTAAAAGAGGGAATCAATGTTGATATTAGTTTTTATAAGGGAGAATTAATTGGCGTGATTCTACCAGATAAAATTGAATATGAAGTTGAAAAAACAGAACCAGCTGTAAAAGGAAACACAACCAATAATGCAATGAAAGATGCTTATATGGAAAATGGTTTGATGGTTCGTGTTCCATTATTTATTGAACAAGGAGAGCATATTTTAGTATCTACAAAAGATGGAAAATATGATTCTAGAGCATAATACGAGAAATCGTATTTTTCTTTTGTAAAAATATATACTTATTTTCTATAAATGTGGTATACTAAGAGTAGGAGTAAAGTATATGGATAAACAAAAGGCAAGAGAGTTTTGTAAAGCAGTAAAAAAATTGAATGAACAATTTAATTTATCATTCTTCTTTGTAACAGAGGGAGCGAGTATTACAGATAATCGTGGAAATGAAGCAGTAAGACACGCAAGACTTTGTCATGAAGAATGGGAAAAAAAACATGGGGAAGACCCAGAAAAGGAGTGGTGAAAAATGGATAGAGATGAAAGAGAAGAATTAGAACGTAAAAGAAAAAAGAAAAGTGACTTATTAAAACTTATTTTTTTAATTATTTTGTTTGTAGGAATTGGTTTGGGTGTGAGTTACTGGCAAGGTGGCTCTAGAAAAGATAAATTCAAAAGTATTGCAGAGCAAACATTAAAAAGCCTAAATGACAACTATAAAACAGATAATCAATTAGGAGAATTTACAGAAGATGTAACATATACATTTCCAGATAAGTCTATTATCAATTTTGATGAACGAACATTAAAGGGTGGAACAATCACACAATATACAGATGGCTCCGTAGAATTTGCTATTTATGACAGTGAATATTGTGCTATCAAAAGAAGAGCAAGTTCTAATATAGAAGTCACTGAATATAAAGCGGGAGAATGTGACCTAAAATAAAAAGAGAAACAGTCTCTTTTTTTTGTAATAATTCATGAACAAATTATCTTTTACATAAAATAGTTTGGACATAAAAAGAAAGTAGCTTTTTTGATAATGATGTTTAAAAATGGCTTTAGACAGATTTTTACAAATCTTGACAAATTATTATTTTAGTAGTAACATAACAAAGAATTTATGTTTATGAGAGGGGTGTAATATTGCGTCATGTTTTAAGAGAAGAAAAAAAATTCTTATTAAGTTATCTAGAGTTTTACAAAACAAAAGGTTTTTTAGAACAAGTTATGATAAGTGACCCACATAATGAAAAAGAAGGCTATATGGTAAGGTCTTTGTACTTTGATACTTTAGATAACATCTGCTTTAATGAAAAATTAGATGGAGTAAGTAAAAGAAAAAAAATCAGGCTTAGAATATATGATCCAAGTGCCACAGTAGCATATTTAGAAATCAAGCAAAAGGAGGGGCAATATCAAGAAAAAAGAAGTTTGGAAGTTAAAAAAGAGGATGCTTTAGAACTCATTAAAAGCAACTATGATGTATTATTAAAATACAAAAGTCCATTTGCCCTAGAATGTTATTCTTTACTAAAAAGTGAAAATTATATGCCTAAAACGGTTGTTGAATATAGAAGACTTGCTTATATTGCCAAAGAGAATAATATTCGAATTACATTTGATAGTGATATTCGTTCAACTGAATGTAATTTTAATATTTTTGATTCCAATTTATTACTTTATCCAGTTTTTCCAAAAAATGATATGGTATTTGAAGTAAAATTCAATGGCTTTTTATTAGACTATATTAAAAATTTTATTAGTAGAGTAGAAAAAAGTGAGTTATCTGTTAGCAAATATTGTTTAGCTAGACAAGTCGGTTTAAGTTATGTATATTAAGGAGTGTAGAAAATGAAAAATGCAATTTTAGATATTTTAGAGCAAAGTGGTTCATTAACCACCAATCAAATTTTACTTAATTTAGGAGTCGCAACTTTTATAGGAGTATGTATTTATTTTTCCTATTATATTTCCCACATGGGAACCATTTACAATAAAAAATTCAATGTATCATTAGTCATGCTTACCATTTTAACATCAATGGTTATGACTGTAATTGGAAATAATGTCGCTTTATCATTAGGTATGGTAGGAGCATTATCTATCGTTCGTTTTAGAACAGCTATCAAAGATTCTAGAGATACCGCTTATATTTTTTGGACAATCATTGTAGGGATTTGTTGTGGAGTAGGAGATTATTTTGTAGCAGGAGTAGGAAGTGCTGTTGTATTTGCTATCATGCTATTCTTTGGTCTTGTCAAAAACGATAATCGTATTTTACTAGTAATTCGTGGAGCTAGAAATGAAGATTTAAAAATTGAGGGAGTTGTTTTTGACTATTATAGTCATAAAGCTAATTTAAAAGTGAAAAATACAACATCAAATACTGTAGAATATATTTATGAATTAACAAGAAAAGTTTATAATAAGCAACTTTCAAAAGAGGAAAGCATCACAGATGCTCTATATAAAATTAAAAACGTTGAATATGTAAATATTGTTGTGCAAAATGATGAAATAAGTGGTTAATTATGAAGAATAAATTAATTGTTTTCGTTTTTATGTTTGCTATGATTTTTGTATCTTATATAGCTGGAAGTGATGCTTTAAAAGGAACGAATGTGGTAGATCAACACATCAAATATAAAAATCAAAATAAGTGCAGTAACAATGAAAGTGAGTTTTGTACGCATTTGCCAGTTGTTTCTATCGATACGAAAAACCAAGAAATCCCTGGGGAAGCAAGAGATGGAAGTTTGATTACGACGGAAATTAAAATCATTGATAATGAAAAAGGTGGAAACCATCTAAGTGATAAAGCAGATATTAAAACATTAGCTAATATTCGGTATCGTGGAAATTCTTCTATGTCCTTTGATAAAAAAGGTTATCTTTTAAAATTTATCAATGAAGATGGAACGAATAATTCAAAGAAAGTCATGGGTATGGATTCCCATTCTGAATGGGTATTACATGGACCTTATTTAGATAAAACTTTATTAAGAAATTATTTATGGTACCATATTTCAGGGGAAATTATGGATAGTGCTCCAGACACACGTTTTTGTGAACTATTTGTAGATGGAGAATATCAAGGACTTTATGTAGTGGTAGAATCTCCAAGTCGTGGTGATAAAGGTCGAATGCAAATAAAGAAATATGATCAAGGAAAAGATTATACCAGTTATATTGTAAGACTAGATAAAGGTTCTATTCGTTCATTACAAGACTTACAAACATTTTCAAAATATACATATAATATAGGAATTAACCCTGGATTAAGATTGGAAATCATTTATCCTGGAAAAAATACTTTGAATGAAACCTTACAAGAATATATCAGAAGAGATATTGGAAAATTTGAAAAATCTTTATATTCTTATGACTATGATAGTACAAGATATGGATACTCTAGATTTATCGATGTAGATTCTTTTGTAGATTATTATATTATCAATGAATTTACTCAAAATTATGATGCTGGTAATATGTCTACCTATTTGTATAAAGATTATAATGGAAAACTTAGAATGTATGTGTGGGATTTTAATAGTGCAAGTGATTATTATCATTATAGTACGAATATCGAAGATTTTCAATTTCAATGGAATGTTTGGTATTATATGTTGATGAAAGATGAAAAATTTACGAATCGTATTATAGAACGTTACCGTTATTTAAGAAGACATTATTTAAATGAAGAATATTTACTAAATTATATCGATTCGATTGTAGATTATTTAGGGGATGCAGTCGATCGAAATTATGACGTTTGGGGATATAGTTTTGAAGAAAAATATGACAAAATAGAACCAACAGAACGAAATGTTAGAAATTATGATGAAGCCATTGCACAGTTAAAAAATCATATTGTAAAACGTGGAAGATTTTTAGATAAAAATATTGAAACAATCAAACAGTTTTCATCAGAATCTAAAGTCAAAAAATTTAATCATTAAAGATGGGAGTGACAATAATGAAGAAGTTTTTACTAGTAAGTTCTATTCTTTTAGTAATATTACTCATTTTTGATGTTACCCATTATGAACTTGGCTTGTTTATTGATTTTAATCCGAATAAAGAAGTTACAACGTTTGTAAAAACCAAAGGAAAAGAACTGTTATTAGATGATGGAAATGGTTACAAAACATTTGAAATAAAAGGGGTAGACTTGGGAAGTGGTATCCCTGGAGAGTTTGCGACTTCCTATGCAATTGATAAAAAAACATATTTAAGATGGTTTCGGTACATTCAAGATATGGGTGCGAATACCATTAGAGTTTATACCATGTTAAATGATGACTTTTATAATGCTTTTTATGAATATAATAAAAATAATAAAAATCCACTTTATTTGATACAAGGTTTATGGGTAAATGATTATGTGCAATATTCCAGATTGGATGCTTATTCAGATAAATATAGAAAACAAATGTTAAAGGACAGTAAAAAAATTGTGGATATTATCCATGGAAAAAGACAAATTACCATTGGTGGAGAAGCAGGAACTGGTTTTTATTTTAAAGACATTTCTCCTTGGGTCATCGGTTATATTTTAGGAGTTGAATGGGAAGATGTTACAGTTGCCTATACAGATGATATTCAAAGACAACACACTTCTTATCAAGGTAAATACATGAAAACAACCAAAGATGCCAGTGCCTTTGAAGTAATGCTTGCTGAAGTGGGAGATAAAATTATCGATTATGAGAGTTCCCGTTATAAAACCCAACGATTAGTAGCTTTTTCTAACTGGCCAACCACAGATCCATTTGATTATGCTGAAAATGTTTCTGAATATTTCAAAAAAATAGCGAAAGTGGATGTTGAGCATATAGAGGCAACAGCTCACTTTAAATCTGGCCATTTTGCTTCTTATCATATCTATCCATATTATCCAGATTATTTAAACTATTTAGATGAATATAGGGAATATCAAGATGAATTTGGTATTAAAAATACATATCAAGCATATCTCAAAAAAATCAATGAACATCATAAAATTCCAGTTGTAATTAGTGAATTTGGTGTACCATCTTCTAGAGGAATGGCTCAAAAGGACCAAAATACAAAAAGAAATCAAGGTGGTCTAAATGAAACAGAGCAGGGAGAAGCAATTGTAAAAAGTTATCAAGATATTAAAGCAGCTGGAATTGATAATGCGATTATTTTCTCTTGGCAAGATGAATGGTTTAAAAGAACTTGGAATACGATGCATGCTGTCGATTTATTAAAAACGCCATATTGGAGTGATGTTCAAACCAATGAACAACATTTTGGACTTTTGACCTTTGATCCAGGAAAAGAAAGAAGTATTAGTTATGTCGATGGAGATACAGAAGAATGGACTAGTAAAGATATCGTAGTAAGTGAGAATGATTATACTTTATCGACAAAATATGATGAAAGATATGTGTACTTTTATGTAAATAAAAACAATTATGATGGCGAAAAAATATATATTCCGATTGATACGACACAAAAAAGTGGTAGTAAATATAGTAGTAATCACAATATAAATTTTTCAAGAAATGCGGATTTTTTAATCGTAATTGATGGAAAAACGGATAGTCATATCTTTGTTCAAGAAAGATATAATACATTATTTGCAATGTTTGGTTATGAAATTAATGATGTGAATAGTTATTTAAATCCACCAAAAAAAGATAGTTCAAAATTTCAATACATTAATTTAATGTTACAAACACCAACTCCATTACTTACCAATAACAAAAAGGAACATGCAGAAATCTATGAAACAGGAAAACTAAGATATGGAAATGGCAATCCAGATAGCGATGATTTTGATTCACTAGCTGATTATATTATCAATGGTGATGTGATTGAAATTAGAATTCCTTGGGGATTATTAAATTTTTCAGATCCTTCTAATATGATGATTCATGACGATTATTATGAAAACTATGGTGTAGAAGATATGAAAATTAATAAAATGTATGTTGGCATCGGAAATGGTGAAAAAGAAATTCAAATGGAAAAAGTAAAATTAAAAGGTTGGAGAAAAAATGTCACTTATCATGAACGTTTGAAAAAATCTTATTATATGGTAAAAGATTTGTGGAAAGGAAGTGATAAGTAATGTTTAATTCAATGATTATTATCTACATTTATATTTACATTATCGTTTCCTTAATTCTATTTGATTTATGGTATACTATGAATGACAAATTACAAGAAAAAAGAAATCATAAAAAATTAGCACAATATAAAGATATCATAAAAACGCAAATGAATGCCATGGATTCTAATCCAGTAATGAATAAAAAACATGTCAAAAAATTAAAATGGAAGTTTAGAAAAATTAGTAACTTACTGATTTATCAAGAAGCAGTAAAAGAATTGCATGAAGAAGATAGCAAAAAAGTAGATGAATATTTGGTTTTATATGCACCAGTTTTTCAGGTAACACTTCATTTTTACCGCAAAAAGGATTCGATATATAAAGCCTTTCTCGCTTCTTTCTTATCTTTATATTATCCATTTCATTTGAATAGTAACTCGATTATTGATGAAGAAATTATGAAATATGTAGAAGACAAATCTATTTATTGTAGAGAAAATGCAATGTTATATTTTTATCGAAGATCTTCTTCTACACTCGTGATGAATGCTTTAAAGATCATTAGCGATAAAGGCCTTTATTACAATAAAAAATTACTTGCCAATGACTTATTAAAATTTAATGGAAAACAAGAGGAATTGGCTCAAAAACTATTTCAGGAATTTGAACATTTTTCAACTGATTTCCAGGTTAGTATTGTAAATTATTTAAGATTTTCTAAAAATGATTTGAATAAGGAATTTTACCATATGTTAATCAGTAACGAATATGACAAAGAAGTCAATCTTGCAATGATTCGCTACTTTGGAAGTAAAAAATATGAAGAAGTATTACCTTATTTATTAGGATTACTAAAAAATACAAATAAAGAAGATATAGAATATAAGATTATTGCAACGCAAGCAATTAAGACTTATGATTGTAGAGAAGTAAGAAAATCTCTTATTCGCTGTATCAGTGATGACAATTGGTATGTTCGAAAAAATGCTTGTAATTCACTTTCTAAAATGAAACTTACAAAAACGGATATAAAAGAAATAGAAGACATTCAAGATAAATATGGAAAAGAAATGATAGAATATACATTTTTATCTTATGTAACGAATAAGGAGGGGGGGCAAAAAAGATGAATAATATAGTTGAATTTGCAAAATCAGCACTCGTAGCTGTAGATATCTTTTTTGTCATCTACTTAATTGGATATTCTACTTATCTTTTTCTTTCAACGGTTATTGGAAGTTTAATGCTATTTAAACATCGAAATTACAGGAAGCTTAGCAATCGATTGAGTGATGAATACTATGTTCCTGTTTCTATTTTGGTACCAGCTTATAATGAAGAATTAACGGTAATTGATACTGTTAAGTCTTTACTACAACTAAAATATAAATTATATGAAATTATAGTCATTGATGATGGTTCAAAAGATAAGACTGCTAAGGTGTTGATCGATTATTTTCATATGAAAAAAATAAATAGACCGATTCGACAACAATTAAAAACAAAAAAGATAAAAGAAATCTATGAAACTGATAATCAAAAAATTAAAGTTACATTAGTTAGAAAAGAAAATGGTGGAAAAGCAGATGCCTTAAATGCTGGAATTAATATAGCAGAATGCCCTTATTTCATGTCTATTGATGCGGATTCTATGTTACAAGTAGATTCGCTAGAAAATATTGTTAGACCAATATTAGAGGATGAGAAAATTGTTGCTTGTGGTGGAGTTGTTAGAATTTCAAATGGACTAGAAATTGTAAATGGAAGAGTCAATGAATATCATTTACCTAAAGGACTTTTAGTAAGTATGCAAGTACTAGAATATGACCGCTCATTCTTGGCTTCCCGTATTTTATTTGATCAATTTAATGGGAATTTAATTATCTCTGGAGCTTGTGGTTTATTTAAAAAAGACATTTCTATTGCAGCAGGAGGATATGATGCTGATACGGTAGGAGAAGATTTTGAATTGGTCATTAAATTGCACGTTTTTTGTAAAATGCACAAGATAGATTATACTGTAAAATATGTTCCAGAAGCAATCTGTTGGTCACAGGCACCAACTACCATAAAAGATTTGATGAAACAAAGAAGACGCTGGAACAAAGGTCTTTTACAAGGAATGATGAAGTATAAAGAATTGTTTTTTAATCCAAAATATGGAATGATTAGTTTTATATCATTTTTGTACTACTTAATTTACGAGTTATTAACTCCATTTATTGAATTATTTGGAATATTTACAATTATTGCTTCTTATTTTTTAGATTTGTTAAATGTAAAATTTATGGTTATGTTTATGTTGATCTATATTTTATTTGGTGGAATATTATCATTATGTACTTTCTTATCAAGACTACATGTAGAAAATATAAAATTATCATTTAGGGATATTTTAAAAGCAATGGTTCTATGTGTTTTTGAAATTACAATTTTAAGGTATATTGTATTATTGGCTAGAATTTCTTCTTTTATTGGCTATAAGAAAAATAAAAAAACATGGGATCGTGCAGAACGTATTCGAGTAGAATATAAATAAATTGGAATAACAGAATAAATTGATGTCCATACTACTATTAGAAAATAATAGGAGTGTGGTTTTTATGTTAGGATACTATAATTTGGATAAAGATATGATAGAAAAATTACCAGCTGGTAGTCGGAACATAAAGGAAAATATTTATGATCTTTGTTGTCCACTTGTAATTAGGGATAGGAAAAGTATTCCACCTGATTTGCTATGTTTGTATGAAACATTGGAAATTCCCGTAATTTCTTATGATGAAATAGAGAAATTTGATTTTGATCAATATAATGAATTTTGTGAATATTTAAAAGATTTTTCAAAATATTTGAAACTAAATATTGATATAGAAAAACTAGAAGAGGGAGAAGTAGGGCATCTTCTTCGTGTTTCTAAAAATGCGAGAGATTTATGTGTGTGTTTGGGCATTAACAAAGAACAAACCAAAGACATTTATATTGCATCGTTATTTCATGATGTTGGTAAATATAAAGTTCCCTCTAGTATTGTAGGAAAAAAAGGAAGATTAAGTGAAAAAGAATTTGAACTTATCAAAAAACATTGTGATTATTCCTATGATATTTTAAAGGATTTTTTACCTCAAAAAACATTAAATGCGGTTCGTTCTCATCATGAACGATGTGATGGAAGTGGCTATCCAGATGGGATTGTTCCTAGTTTTGATGCGAAAATAATTGGCATTGTGGATAGTTTTGATGCGATGACATCTGATCGTGTGTATCAAAAACAAAAAAGTATAAAAGAAGCATTGGATGAACTCTTTTTATGTGGAAAAACTGTAGAAGAGGGGGGAAAAGGAAAACTATTTGATGGCGAGATTGTATCAAAATTTATCGAAATGATAAATGGAAAAATGAATTTAGGACAGGAAACTATAATTTAGTCGTGTTAAAAAAACAGCTTGTTGTTTCAAAATCCATTTATAAATTTATTGATTGTAAAAAACTACTAGAAATGATTGAAAGTTATTTTAAATGGTAGAAGAAAAATTTCTTACTGGCTTGGTAAGGAATTTTTTAAGTTCTCTAAATAGAGGATTTTTGGCTATCTTAGTTGAAATTAAAGATAGTAAAATAGTAGAAGTCTAGGGAAAAAATAATTTTTTTATTTTGTCCCAAATTTATATTTTATTATCATGATTTTTATATCTTTCTTAAAATCTGCTAAACAGAAATCAAATATTTGATGAC
>CAYYCR010000028.1:0-14405 GCA_964470385.1 uncultured Muribaculaceae bacterium
CTTTTTTATCTATAGATGAAATAGAACAGTTAGAAAAAAAACATTTAGAACATCCCGAATTTAGAGATGCTCATAAAGCCATAGCAAAGGAAGTTATTACCTTTTTACACGGAAAGGAAGAATATGAAAAAGCAGTTAGAATGAGTGAAGCACTATTTAGTGATAAAATATTTACATTAAAGGCAGACGATATTACTACCAACTTTAAAGATGTCCCAACTTTTACCTTTTCAAATTCATTACTTATCGATTTATTAGTAGAAAAACAAGTATGTAGTAGCAAAAGGGAAGCAAGAGAAATGATTAGTAGTGGAGCAATTTCTTTGAATAATGTAAAATGTGATAATTTAGAAACTTATATTGATAAAAAATCTTTGATAGATGAAAAATTGATTATTATTAGAAAAGGCAAAAAAAAGTATTATTTGGGAATATATGAAAACTAGAAAAAAGTGATTCATCTAAAGGATAAAAAAGATAACTATTCATAGTTACTTAAAAATAACCTATAGATGAAGTGGAATGATAAAAATAAAAGAAAATCAATACTTTCTTTTATTTTTTTTAATCATTAATTTGTTTTCATAGTAACAACGAAAGTTTTATGAACAGTATAAAAATATAGATTGTGAAAAAAGAAAAAACAGGGTATAATAAAGATAGAATGGATGATGCTATGAAAAAAGAAACATTTTTAAAAGGTGCATTTATTGCGACTATATGTATTATCTTTAGTAAAATATTGGGAGTACTTTATGTCATTCCTTTTCATGCCATTATAGGAGAACGCGGTGGAGCTTTATATGGATATGCTTATAGTTTATATACCTTATTTTTAACATTATCGACTGTGGGGCTTCCACTTGCAATCTCTAAAATGGTGAGTGAATATGATACACTAGGATATCAAAGAGTAAAAGAAAGAACATTTAAAATTGCTTATCGTATTGCTTTTTTTATGTCCATTATTTCATTTTTAATATTGTTTATTTTTGCTCCCTTTCTATCACACCTTATTATTGGAGACATTACAGGGGGACATACTTGGGATGAAATTACTTATGTAGTAAGAGTATCTTCTACTGCTATTTTATTTGTCACATTATTAAGCGTTACAAAAGGATATTTACAAGGTCATAAATATATTGCTACCTCTTCAGTTAGTGAAATTATAGAGCAAATTGTTAGGATTATTGTTATATTAGCTGGAAGCTATATCTCAATTAATGTTCTTCATCAATCATTAAAACAGGCTGTCGGAATTGCTGTATTTGGAGCGACAGTAGGTGCATTTGTTGCTCTTATTTATTTAAAAGCAAAAATGAAAAAATCGAAGTTGATGATAACAGATAACTACATAGAAAAAGAAGAAGAAAAAAAAATTACAAACAAAGATATTATAAAAAAATTAATTACATACACACTTCCATTTATTTTAATGAGCATAGTAAGTTCTTCTTATAGTATGGTTGATACCTTTACTGTCGTTAAAACATTAGTAAACAATGCTAATTTTGATGTTACAACAGCAGAGAGTGTTATGAGTGTTTTAACAACGTGGGGATCCAAATTAAATATGATTGTAGTATCTATTGCAAACGGAGTAGTTGTTAGCTTACTTCCAAATATGACAAGCGATTATGTAGCTAAAAGAATGGATGGAGTACGAAGAAAAATCAATAAAACTTTACAAATTAACTTATATTGTACCATTCCAATGGCAACTGGACTTTGTCTTTTAGCAGTTCCTGTATGGAATATATTTTATGGAGCTAGTGATATTGGTCCCAAAGTATTTTCTTATAATATCTTAGTTACGATATTTTCTAGTTTATTTTTAAATCTAAATGTTATTATGCAATCACTAGATCGATTAAAAAAGGTAAATATAACTTTGATATTAGGATTATTATTCAATGCTTTTATGAATGTGCCTTTTATGCTACTTTTTCATTACGTTGGACTACCAGCATACTATGGTGCCATCACATCGACAATCATTGGATATTTAATTACCATTATGGCTAATTTATATATTCTAAAACAAGATTTTGATGTCAATTATAATAAAACGTGGAAACATATCGGATATTCTTTCATCGCTAATATTGCTATGGTATTTGTAATATTACTATTTGATAAAGTAATTCCAATCGCAGGTATGGGAAAATTATATTCTATCTTTATTGTTTGTTTTTATACGATCATAGGAAGTATCGTTTACTTTTTTATCACATGGAAAACAGGAACCATTACAACCATATTTGGAAAAAATATCGTAAAAAAAATACCCGTCATTCGGAAATTTGTAAAACAATCGTAAGAGAGAAATCTCTTTTTTTCATAAAATTTAATTATTTTCATATATTGTAGTAGGGTGATGCCACTTGCCAATATGGATTATTTTAATTATTGCAATTAGTCTTAGTATGGACGCTTTTTCTTTATCGCTAGCTTATGGAACATTAAACCTAAAAGAGAAAGATATGAAAGAATTATCAGTTGTTGTTGGAATGTATCATTTTATTATGCCACTATTTGGAATGTTAGTTGGAACTTTGCTTTTAAAAATACTACCAATTAATCCAGATTGGATTGTATTCATTGTGTTATTTTTTATAGGATGCCAGATGGTAATTGAAAGCTTTAAAGAACAGGAACAAGTAAAGAAAATGACAAAAATCGAAATGCTTATTTTTGGACTAGCTGTTAGTATTGATAGCTTTTCCGTCGGAATTGGTTTAAAATCGATGACAAATCACTATTTATTATGTGCACTTCTATTTTCTTTTTCGAGTCTTTTCTTTACATCACTCGGTCTTCACCTTGGAAAAAAAGTTCATCAAAAATTAGGAAGAATCTCAACAACCATTGGTGGAATCGTATTAGTCCTACTTGGTATTATTTATTTGATTTGAAGCAGGATTGCTTCTTTTTCTTTGCCTTTTTTTAAAATTTATACTATAATGAATATGGTGATACTATGTTAATGAATATGAAAGAAATGCTTGAAAAAGCAAAAGAGGGGAAATACGCAGTAGCTCATTTTAATATTAATAATTTAGAATGGACAAGATTTATTTTGGAAGCTTGTGAGGAACATAAAAGTCCCGTTATATTAGGAGTAAGTGAAGGTGCTATCAAGTATATGGGAGGATTTTCTGTAGTTTCCTTTATCGTTCATGGATTAGTAAAGGAACTAGAAATATCTATACCAGTCGCATTACATTTAGATCATGGAAGTAGTGTAGAAAATTGTAAAAAAGCGATTGACGTTGGATTCACATCGGTTATGTTTGATGGCTCTAAATATCCATTAGAACAGAACATACAGATGACAAAAGAAGTAGTAGACTATGCCCACTTAAAAAATGCTACAGTAGAAGCTGAAATCGGGGCAATCGGTGGCGAAGAAGATGGTGTTGCAAGTGAAGCTTTATATGCAACAGTAGAAGATTCTCTTGAATTAGCCAAAACGGGAATTGATTTTTTAGCACCAGCCCTAGGAAGTGTTCATGGACTTTATAAAGGAGAGCCAAAATTGGACTTTGAACGAATGAAAAAAATAAGCGAACTAACCCAGCTACCACTTGTTTTACACGGAGGTAGTGGCATTCCAGATGCACAAATTAAAAAATCAATTGAATGTGGTATTTGTAAACTGAATATCAATACCGAATTACAAATTGCTTGGACAAAAGCGGTTAGAATATTTTTAGAGCATGACAAAGAAGTCTATGATCCAAGAAAAGTAATCAAATCAGGAGAAAAAGCCATAAAAGAAGTGATTGGACAGAAATTAGTACTGCTAGGATGTATAGGAAAAGCTTAACCAAAATAGAAATATTACATATAATTATAGTAACTCATGGAGGTTTAATATGAAAAGAATAAGAGTGATAGGACATCAAACATTAACAGGCAACATTTCCATTAGTGGATCTAAAAATAGTGCAGTGGCATTAGTTCCAGCCTCACTTCTTTCAGATGAAATTGTAGAAATCGATAATATTCCAGATATTTCAGATATTGAAGCATTAAGTGAAATACTAGAATATTTAGGAGCTAAAGTAAAGCGAACAGGAAATAGTATGAAAATTGATTCCACCCATATAAGAAATCGAGAAATTCCAGAAAATATTTCTAAAAAACTAAGAGCTTCTTATTATTTTATGGGGGCATTGCTTGGAAAATATAAAAAAGTAGAAATGTATTTTCCGGGAGGATGTTCCATAGGAGAAAGACCCATTAACTTGCATTTAAAAGGATTTGAAGCATTGGGTGCGAAAGTAACACAGATTGGAAATAAATATACAGTAGAAGCCGATGAATTAAAAGGAGCCAATATTTATTTGGATATTGCTTCTGTAGGAGCAACCATTAATATTATGTTAGCAGCGGTATATGCAACAGGAACAACAATCATTGAAAATGCTGCCAAAGAACCACATATTGTCAATGTAGCAACATTTTTAAACCAAATGGGAGCTTCTATTACAGGTGCAGGAACAAGTGAAATTAAAATAAGAGGTGTAAAAAAACTATCAGGATGTTTTCATGAAGTTGTTCCAGACTACATTGAGGCAGGAACTTACGTAATAGCAGGAGCCTTATGCGGAAAAGAATTAATGATTACCAATGTAATTCCAGAACATATTGATGCTTTGATTTCCAAATTGAAAGAAATGCAAGTACCATTAGAAATTGGGAAAGATTATATTAAAATAAGTAGAGGAGAACATTATAAAGCCGTAACGATTAAAACAGCCGTATATCCAGGCTTCCCAACGGATTTACAGCAACCATTTATGACTCTTTTAACACAATGTGAGGGAGTCTCTAAAGTAGAAGAAAATATATTTGAAAATCGTTTTATGCATATTCCTTATTTAAATGAAATGGGAGCTAGTATTACAGCATCAAATAAGATAGCCTTTATAAATGGAAAAACAGAACTCATTGGAAAAGAAGTAGAAGCAACCGATTTAAGAGCAGGGGCTGCTTTGATTCTTGCGGCCCTCATTGCTGATGGGGAAACCATTATTACAAAGGTAGAACATGTTTTAAGAGGATATGAGGGAATTATCGAAAAATTACAAAATGTTGGTGCTAAAATAGAATTAGAAGAAATAGAATAGTAGAGAAATCTACTTTTTTCTTTGGAGGAATGTTATGAAACTAAAAAAAATTTTTGTAGTAGCTGTATTACTATTATCAGTATTTTTAATTTATTTAACTACAATGGATAAAAAAGTTTATTATTTGGCCTTGGGAGATTCCATTGCCTTAGGCGATCGAAATACGAACTATCCAACTTTGGTGAGTCAATATTTAAAAGAAAAAAACTTATTAGAAGAATATCGTTATCAATTTATGGAAGATGACATGCGTATTACAGATTTAATTAGAAATATTGATGATAATAAAAAAGTAATGATTAATGGCAAAGAAAAAACAATCAAAAATGCTTTAATTAAAGCCGATTTGGTAACATTATCAATTGGAAATGAGGAGCTTTTTTATAAAATCAAAACAGAAAAACCGAGTAGTCTTTATAATTATATTGATGAAATGATGGAAGATATGGACCATTTATTAGAATTAATCCGAGAATACTGCAAAGAGGATGTATTTATCATAGGATATATGAACCCCTTTTCTAACAAAATGAATGAGTATATTAAATATGCCAATAAAAAACTAGAAACACTATCCAAAAAATATGATATTTTGTATATTGACATAGAAAAAGTAATGAGTCAAGAAACATTGAATGAGTTAGGGCTTACTAGTATTGGTCAGAAAAAGGTAGCAGAAATTTTATCGCCTCTTATTGATAAAAAAATAATTCAAGATGAAAAGTAAATTTGTAAAAAAATAGAAACGTGATATAATAAAGAAAGAGGTGATAAAATGGAAGAAAATAAAATATTTCCAAAAGTATTTATGTGGATGTTTGTTGGCTTACTCATTACATTTGGAGTAGGAGCTTTTGTAACAGGTCATGAAAATATGCTATATAATATTTTTGAAACAGGTCTTTATTGGGGAATTTTTATAGCACAATTAGTCGTAGTTATTTGGCTTAGTGCAAGGATTCACAAGATGAAAGAAGGAACAGCAACCGTATTATTCATTTTATATTCAGCACTTACAGGTCTTACTTTTTCATCAGTATTTGTGCTTTTTGATTTACCATCCATTATGATTGTATTTGGAGTAACGGCACTTATATTCGCAATGTTTGCCGCTTTTGGATATTTTACAAAGATGGATTTAACAAAATGGAGTACGTTTTTATTAATGGCACTACTTGGGATTATCGTTGTATCTCTAGTGAATATTTTCTTAGGAAACGATACATTAGATTTGATTTTATGTTGCATTGGAATCCTTATCTTTGTAGGGTATACAGCTTATGACATGCAAAAGATTAAGTTGTTAGCAAGTACCATGGATAATGAACATAAAGTAGCAATTATAGGAGCATTAGAATTATATTTAGATTTTATTAACTTATTTTTGCGCTTGTTAGAACTTTTTGGTCGAAATAATGATTAAAACATATTGATTTTTCATTCAATAATTGTTATACTATATCAGTAATATTTCTATGACATGAATTTGTCATGGCGGAAGGAGCATAAACATGAAAAAAGGAATTCATCCAGAATATATGGATACCAAAGTAACATGTGCTTGTGGAAATACGTTTACAGTAAAATCAAATAAGGAAGAATTACATTTAGAAGTTTGTAATCAATGTCATCCATTTTTTACTGGGAAACAAGGTGCAACAGCAAAAACAGGACGTGTTGAAAAGTTTAACCGTAAATATGGTTTTAATCAAAAGACAGCAGAATAATGCTGTTTTTTTGAAAAATCATTGAGTATGAAGAATAATTATTTGCTTCTGAAAAGTGTATATTAAAAGTATTGAAAAGTGTATATTAAAATGATAAAATAAAAAGGAAAGAAAGGGATTTTAATGAGTTTAAAGAAAGAAAATTATAAAAAACGATTGATTGATGATAAAATTTCTAAATATTTAACAATATTTGGTGCAATATCTATTGAAGGACCAAAATGGTGTGGAAAAACTTGGACTTCTTTAAATCATGCCAATAGTGTAACATATATGACAGAAAGAAGTCCTAGAGATTTAGCACTAGTAGATCCAAAATATATTTTTACAGAGGAAAGACCACAATTAATTGATGAATGGCAATTGGTACCAAGTATCTGGGATGCAGTTAGACATGAGTGTGATAGTGACCATAATAAAGGAAAATTTATTTTAACTGGTTCAACAACACTATCAAAAGCTGGAGAATCAGAAGTATTTCATTCTGGGACAGGAAGAATTACTACTATGAAAATGTATCCTATGAGCTTATATGAGTCGGGAGATTCAACAGGAGATGTATCGCTTCTTGATATGTTAAACAAAACGGTAAAATGTAAATATATTAGAAAAGTAGAATTAACAGAGCTTGCTAAACTGATTATTCGTGGAGGATGGCCAGAAAATATAGATAGAAATATCGAAGATATTGATATTGTTCCTAAAAGCTATATCGATTCTATTATTAATAAAGATATTAATGAAAGAAAAGATAAAAAGAGAGATTCCAATAAAATGCGAATGCTAATTAGATCTTTATCAAGAAATGAATCTTCAATAGCGGGTAATGATACCATTGTAAAAGATATAGAAGTTTATGAAAATAGCAGTGAACTACTAGAAAGTAGAATTACAGTAGCTGATTATCTTTCTGTTTTGGATGAATTATATTTAACAGCTAATCAAGAAGCTTTCAGCATTAACTATCGTTCTTCAAAAAGAATTGGAAAATCCCCAAAAAGACATTTAGTAGATCCATCACTTGCTTGTGCTAGTTTAGATTTATCCATTCAAAAATTATTAAATGATCATAATACATTTGGAATTATGTTTGAATCACTTGTAGAAAGAGACCTTAGAATATATATGGATTATCTAGACGGACATGTATATCATTTTAGAGATAATGTATCAGGTGATGAAGTAGATGCGATTCTTGAGTTTAGAGATGGAAGTTATGGGGCAGTTGAAATTAAACTATCTGATAGAAGCATAGAACAGGCGAAGAAGAGCTTATTAAATTTTTATAAAAATGTGGAAAAAAAGCCAAGATTTATGTGTATTATTGTAGGACACTATGAAGCTGTAGTTGAAGATAAAGACACAGGAATTTATATTATTCCTATTACTTCACTAAAACCATAATAAAAGGATCTTCAAAACAGTATAAACTGTTTTTCTTTACATTTTGTCGGTATATCTTTGATGATATTTCTTTTTTTTATTTCTGCTTGTGCTATAATGGATTTATAAGGTAGGTGTATGTATGGAGTATATTATAATTGGACTATTAATTCTCATTTTAATATTAATTGTGGTTTCTCTTTCAAAAACAATCAATGAATCAAATATTACAGAACGACTCGGTAAAATGGAAACAAATGTCGTAAAAGAACTCAGTAATTTCAATATGACACTTACACAAAATATGAACCAAGATTTTGACTCATTAAATGAAAGAATGGAATACCGTTTGAATATAATTAATGATAAAGTAAATGAACGATTAGACCAAAATTTTGAACGGACAAATAAAACTTTTACCTCAGTATTAGAACGACTTGCGAAAATAGATGAAGCCCAAAAGAAGATTGATTTATTGTCACATGATATTGTTTCCCTACAAAATATTTTAACTGATAAAAAAACAAGAGGTATTTTTGGAGAAGTTAATTTAAAGCATATTTTAACAAGTGTGTTTGGAGAAAATAACAAACGGATTTATCAATTACAATATCCACTAGAGAATGGTACTGTTGTAGATTGTATGTTATTCGCCCCACTCCCTTTAGGAAATATAGCAATTGATTCTAAATTTCCACTAGAAAATTATCAGGCAATGGTAAATAAAAGTAATGGTGAAGTTGTGAGAATGAATGCTGAGCGATTATTTAAAATAGATATGAAAAAGCATATTGATGCAATTGCTAATAAATATATTATTCCAGGAATTACATCTGACCAAGCAATTTTATTTTTACCAGCTGAAGCTATTTTTGCAGAGATTAATGCCTATCATCAGGACATTATTGATTATGCTTATAAAAAAAGAGTCTGGATTACTTCTCCAACTACTTTAATTAGTACCCTTACGACTATTGAAGTAATTATGAAAAACATGGAACGAGATAAATATGCAACCGTTATTCAACAAGAATTGCAACTATTAGGTTCGGAATTTAAACGGTACAAAGAAAGATGGGATAAATTATATCGGAGTATTGAAACTGTTAGCCGTGATGTTAAGGATATCCATATTACAACCAATAAAATTACAAGACAATTTGATTCAATTAATCAAGTAGAAATGGAGGAATTGCCAAATGATGAAGATGAGGAAATGGAATTTTCTGTTTATTAGTTTGTTGTTACTATTAAATTCAGGTTATTTACTACATTTGATTGTATCTGGAAACCAAAGTCGAATTTTAGTGACTTTATCTGTTTATTTAACCGTATGGATACCACGAGTCATTTGTCATACACTGAAAATTAAGCTTCCAGAATCGATGGAATTTGTTTACCTATTATTTGTCTTTTTGGCTCAATTTTTAGGAAGTGTTGTAAACCTTTATTCAAGCATTTATTGGTTTGACTCGTTTACCCATTTTATATCAGGAATTTTAACTGCTGTTTTTGCCCTTGCAATTCTCAATTGGTTTCAAAAATATGATACCAAATCAGTTGCATTTAATATTTTCTTTATGATAGCATTTTCTTTAATGGTAGCTTCATTATGGGAAATGTTTGAATTTACTTCAGATCAACTATTAGGTGGAGATACGCAAAAAGTATTAGAAACAGGGGTTAGTGATACCATGAAAGATATGATAGTAGCACTATTAGGAGCAATTTTGACTTGTATTTACTACGGATATGAAAAAACATGTCATAAAAAACAATTTTTTTATCAGTACGAAAAGGAGTTAGGGTGGAAACATGAATGATACAAAAAGAAGAGAAGCTTGGCTTCAGGAATTAAAAAGATTAAGAAGTGAACTGTTACAAAAAAAGGAAGAGAGTAATCAAGCTTCTTCTTATAGTAGAGGAAAAAGTTATCAAAAAGCAAGCTCAGGACTCGCCTCTAAGATGTATGAAAGAGATAAAGAATCAGCGAAAATACAAGTACTGATGCTAGCTTTCATTACATTTATTTTTGAAACTCTATTTTTTGTGGGAAGCTATTTCTTATTTCGAAAGTAAGAAATTAGTTTTTTTTAGTCAAAAAATGACAACCTTGTTTGTTTTATTAATGTTTTCATTGTATTTTTAACTTTGTTTCTTTTATAATAGTATTAGAGGTGAATATGATGGAAGAGCAAATTTTAGATATTTTAAAACAAGATAATCGTGCTTTTACCGTATATGAATTAAATGATGCACTAGGATTAAAAACAGTAGATGAGTTAAAAGACTTATTAAAAGCTTTAAACAATTTAGAAGATCACTTAAAAATATATCGTACCAAAAAAGATAGCTATTTATTATTTAACAATAGTCATATGAAATTAGGAAAACTAATTGCTAATAAAAAAGGGTTTGGATTTGTGGATATCGAAGGTGATGAAGATGTTTATATTGCCCAAAATAATATGAATGGTGCCATTCATGGTGATAATGTAGTGGTAGAAATTACAAGTAAAAAAGGTCTTGAGTTAGAGGGACGAATAGTTAGAATTGTGAACCGTGAATTAAAGGAAATGGTTGGGGAATACTATATCAAAGATGGAATCGGATATATTGATTTGGATGATGAAAAAGTAAAACTTCAAATTGAAATTGAAAAAGAAAATTCTATGGGAGCCATGCCTGGTCATAAAGTTTTAGTAAAAGTACTTGGAAGGTTAAAAGACAATCATTATAAAGGAAAAATTCTTCGTATCTTGGGACACAAAAATGATCCTGGTGTAGATATTTTATCGATTGTAGCAAAATATGGTATCCATGATATTTTTCCTGAAGAAGTAATGGAAGAAATTAATCATATTCCAGATGATGTAAAAGAAGAGGAATTAAAAGGCCGGAGAGATTTAAGAAACGAATGTATTTTTACCATTGATGGCGATGATACCAAAGATATCGATGATGCAATTTCTATTAAAAAATTAGAAAGTGGAAATTATGAATTAGGAGTTCATATTGCTGATGTTAGTTATTATGTAAAAGCTGGAAGTAAATTAGATGAAGAAGCTTATGAACGTGGAACAAGTGTTTATTTAGCAGATCGAGTAATTCCTATGCTTCCTCATAAATTATCAAATGGAATTTG
This sequence comes from uncultured Muribaculaceae bacterium, assembly GCA_964470385.1. Taxonomy (GTDB): domain Bacteria; phylum Bacillota_I; class Bacilli_A; order RF39; family UBA660; genus MGBC102946. Next base: position 11,394 of record CAYYCR010000028.1, read on the forward strand.
TTCTTTAAATCCAGGGGTGGACCGTCTAACCATGTCCTGTGTCATGGAGATTGATAAAAATGGGAAAATTGTAGATTATGAGATTTTTGAAAGTGTGATTCGTTCTAGAAAACAGATGACTTATAAGTGTGTCAATTCTATTTTAGAAAAAAATATTGTACCAGAGGGTTATGAATCCTTTGTGGAAGAGTTAAAATTGATGGAAGAACTTGCTAAAATCCTTAGAAAAGAAAAAGAATCAAGAGGTTATATTGATTTTGAAATCGATGAAGCCAAAATTATTGTAGATGAAAGTGGAAAAGCGGTTGATGTTGTGTTACGTAACCGTGGAACTGGTGAAAAATTGATTGAGGACTTTATGATTGCGGCTAACGAAACAGTAGCAACCCATATTTATTTTATGGAACTTCCATTTTTGTATCGTGTTCATGGAGAACCAAGTGAAGAAAAAATTCAGAAATTTTTAGATTTTATTGGAATACTTGGATATAGTATACATGGAAAGGTAAAAGATATTCACCCTAGAACTATGCAGGATATTTTAAGACAGTTAAAGGATAAAAAAGAATTTCATATTTTATCTTCTATGTTACTTAGAAGTATGCAAAAGGCTGTGTATGACAAAAATAATATTGGGCATTTTGGTTTAGCAAGTAAGTATTATACCCATTTTACCTCTCCAATTAGAAGATATCCAGATACAACGGTACATCGGTTACTTAGACTTTATTTATTTCAAAATAAAATGGATCGTGATACAATTAATTACTGGGATAATCGTTTGACTTTTATTGGAGAACATACATCAGAGATGGAAAGAGCTTCTATTGAATGTGAACGCGAAGTAGATGATATGAAAAAAGCAGAATATATGATGGACCATATCGGAGAACAATATACAGGAATTGTAAGTAGTGTTGTGAGTTTTGGTATGTTTGTAGAACTTCCAAATTTGGTAGAGGGGCTTGTCCGAATTGATGATTTAAAAAAAGATCATTACTTCTTTGACGAAGCTACATTTTCGATTCGTGGTGAAAAGGATAAACGTGGATATCGTTTGGGAGATACTGTAAATGTTGCTGTGATTGCAGCAAATAAGGAAGCGAAAACGGTAGATTTTACACTAGTAGAGGAGGAAATGAAAGATGAAAACGGCCTATGATATCATTGAAAAAGTATAATAGTGGACTAAAAAAAGCTTTAGAAAATGATTCTGAGCTTCAAGATTGTAGAATGAAATTATCTGAAGTACAAGTTCAATATCAATCTATATTTGAGCAATTATCAAATGATTTTGGATTTCAACAAGAGTATAGATTTGAAGAACTGTACTCTAATATTTCTAGTAAATTTGGGCTATAAAAAATTTTTGTTTTAACCATAAATAATAAGAGGCTATTCAATTTCTATAAGTGAGTGATGATTGATAGTGAAGTTTTTAAAAAGGCTATATTTTAAAGTATTTCTTTAATTGTAATATGTTTTTGGAAAGAGGGTATCCACCAGATATTCTTTTTCTTTCTAGACAAAAAGTTTTTAACATGATATGATTAATTTGGTGATACTATATGATGGAAATACAAAATAGAAAAGCGAAGTTTGATTATGAAATTGTAGAAAAGATAGAAACTGGAATTGTATTAACTGGAACAGAAATAAAATCATTACGTGCTGGGAAAGCCAATTTAAAAGATAGTTATGCAATTATTCGTAATGGAGAAGTATTTTTATTAAATATGCATATTAGTGAATATGAACATGGTAATATTTTTAATCATAATGAAACTCGAACAAGAAAATTATTATTACATAAAAAAGAAATTCTAAAATTAAATGATAAAGTAAGGTTAGAGGGATTCACTTTAGTTCCTTTAAAAGTATATTTGAAAGGTAATTATGCGAAAGTGTTACTTGGAATTGGAAAAGGAAAAAAAACATATGATAAAAGAGAAGTGATGAAAGAGCGAGATATGAAAAGAGAAATGAATAAGGCATTAAAATATAGGTAGTTGTAATTTTTATTTGTTTATGCTATAATGTAGTACATGGGGCTGTCCCGGTTTCGACAGGATATTCAGGCTTTAAAGGGCAAGTCGGAGGTACACGTTACGTACAAAATTAAATTTAAACGGAAAAAAATCAAACAATGTATTTAGTGGAGCTATGACTCCATCTTTCGCTTAATAGGATTTAAGCAAATACAGCTCTCTTTTATTCTTTTCCCACGGGAATTCAAGAGGGCTCGAGTTAGTGGGATATATTCTAGTTTTTCCTAGAAATTAGAATGAATTGATTAGGATTACTAATATTAGGGTTGTTGGTTCCTATCTAATATTAGGACAATTATGAACTAACTAAACTTGTAGAACTTTTCTGTGAGAATATTTTGGACAGGAGTTCAATTCTCCTCAGCTCCACCATGTGGTTATAAAACAAACAAAAATGTTTGTTTTTAGATAAATTTTATAGGTGTGATTTTATGATAAAAAGGTTAATATTTGATGTGGATGGAACATTAATAACTGGTGTCAATTTTATTAAACCAATAGAAGCAACTTTGAAAAGACTAAATATATATAATGAAAGTAATGTTAAATCTTTTTTAAGGGCTATTTCAACTTATGAAGAAAACTATAATAATTACAACAAAAAAGACTATATAAAATATTTTGAAAATAGTTTAGGAACAGAATTAGATGATATGTTTCTTAATATATTTTTTGAAGAACTAAGGAATTGCGTTCCACAGAAAACCAAAAAGTTAAAAGAAACTATTGAGGCTTTGGCTAGCAAATATGAGCTAGTACTTTTAACTAATTATTTTAAATGTTCTCAATTAAATAGACTTAATACTATGGGAATTGGTCATTTGTTTTTAGAGTGTTTTGGAGAAGAATTAATTAAACCAAATAACGATATATATTTAAAGGCCTGTGGCTCTTACCAACCTAGTGAATGTATCATGATTGGTGATGATTTATATTTAGATATCGAGAAAGCAAAAGAAAATGG
>CAYYCR010000029.1:0-14355 GCA_964470385.1 uncultured Muribaculaceae bacterium
ACCCGACCTACACCCTTAGCAGGGGCGCCTCTTCAGCCTCTTGAGTACTACTCCATCTGACATTTACCATTTTACCGAAAGTAAATTATAATGTCAAGTCTTTGCTTTAAATTTTTCAATTTCTTATGTAGGCTGTTCTTCTAATTCTTGTTCATACAATTCTTGATAAAATTTGCAGTTGTGAAGTAAATAGTCATGATTTCCCTCATCGATTACTTTTCCATCATCAATTACAATAATGCGATCACTATCAATCACGGTACTAAGACGGTGTGCTATCATTAAAATGGTATATTCTCCTTGCATATTTCGAATTGCTTTTCGAATACTATTTTGTGTTTTATTATCTAGTGCACTTGTTGCTTCATCAAATAGAATAATTTCTGTTTTCTTTAAAAGGGCCCTTGCAATCGCCAGTCTTTGTCGCTCCCCTCCTGATAAAGTGATTCCACTCTCTCCTACTACTGTATCGTATCCATTTTCTAAACTCATAATAAAATTGTGTAAACAAGCCATTTTACAAGCTTTGATCATTTCTTCTTCTGTCATATCTTCTTTTACGATTTTTAAGTTATCGCGAATTGAAAAATTAAAAATATAAGGGTTTTGTGTAATCACTGAAATATTATCCCTAATAGAATCACAATCAAGGGTGTTTAAATCATGTCCATCAATCAATATTTTTCCTTTGTTTACTGTATATAGTTTGGTTAGTAGACTAAAAATGGTTGATTTTCCGGCTCCACTTCTTCCAACAAAGGAAACGGTTTCATTCGCAGATACTGAAAAACTAATATTTTTTAAAATAGGTTTCCCACTTTGATAAGCAAATGTTACATTTTTAAATTCAAAATCGCCATTTATTTTTCCAATGTGTTTGGTTCCAAATTTTTCTTTTTGAAATTTAACATCGTCTAATATTTCAAAGACACGATTCGTTGAAACATTGAAGTTTTTATATCGTTCTAAAAATTCAGTTATGTAACTTAAAAGATTATAGACGTTGGATTGATACATATAAAGAATAACAAAATTAGAGGTTTCCAAATTTCCTATTTTTACTAAATATATTCCTAAAATAATAAATAAAAAGTTTAATAAGTCTTGAAAACTATTTGTAAAAAATCGGTATCTTCTAACAACTTTTCCCATTTCATAACGTTCTTGATTGGAGATAGAAAGTTTATTTTTTAATTTTTCTAGGAAAGTTTTCGTCGCATTTAATACTTTAATATCACGTATTCCTCTTACGAGTTCGGTGATAAGTCCTGTATTATTTTCGTTTAGTTTTCGGTAGTTTTCATCAATTTCAAAATATATTTTCATTCTCTTTCGATTGATAAAAAAAAGTAAAATAAGACCGATTAAGAAATAACAAAATACGATTCGATTAATGATAAATATGGCTGCCATTACTCCGATATTGGATAACGTATCAGTGATAGAGTAATTTAGTTCCGTAAAAATATCAGCAACATCCCCTGTATCTTTATTAAGACGGTCTACAAACATTCCAGAAGAATGATGGTCGATTTCGACTGTTTCTAGTTTTAAAATTTCAATAGCCATGGCATATTGTATTTGTAAGAGGGTTTCACGAAAGAATAGCTGACTAAATCGATGATTTAAAAAGCTTCCTCCATTTCTAGTAAGTTCTGCAATCAGTGCAACAATAGAAATCAGTAATAGTGAATTCCAGTTTCCGGCTGTTAAATAGAGTAATGCTTTGGCATATAAAATGGGTGCAACGGCACTTACAATACATACAAATAAAGAGCTAATAAAGTAAGCAATCAAATATTTTTTTTGTTTTTTGGCATAAACCCATGCTTTTTTAAAGTTATCAATAGATTGTTTTATAGATTCCCTCTTTTTCATATTTTCCCCCTAGTAAAATAAAAAACGAAGTAATCTTCGTTGTTCTCTAATTGGTGACCTGTACGAGATTTGAACTCGTGAATGCATGCGTGAAAGGCATGTGTGTTCAACCACTTCACCAACAGGCCAAGTCAAAATTTATAAATGGTGGGCCTGAATGGACTTGAACCATCGACCTCACGCTTATCAGGCGTGCGCTCTAACCAGCTGAGCTACAAGCCCATAAATAAATAAGACTATTTCAGTATACCCTATTTTATGTAATTTGACAATACTTTTTACAAACTTTTGTAATTTTTTTCTTGTACTCCTCAGTTCATTTACAATTATACTATATAATTCAATACTTGACAAGTATTTTTTGCGTATTTTGAGAACTATTATTGGTCTTTAGAAAGTTTGTTTCTTTAGATATCAGCATTCTACTTTGATTATTCTTATTTATCTTCTACTTTTATAAAGAAAAAAAGTAGTTTCCTACTTATTCATATATTTTTCTACTACTTTTTTTACTTCTTCTTTGTTAATAGCTGTACTAATGGTATCATGAAAACCAATATTGATATAGGTGTCTTTCGTTTCAATATCTTTCTTTTTTATCATCAATACAACAGGTACATGAAAATCTTCGATTGATTTTAATTTTTCAAGAGTATGCACACTGCTTAGTTTTGGTAATTCCTCATCCATGATAATCAATTGATATTTTTCTTTGTGACGAATTTTTTCTAAGCATTCTTGACCCGTTGTAACAACATCATATTGCACATGTAATTTTTTAAATATTGTCCCTAATTTTTTTGTAATTATTTCCTTTGAAGAAACAATTAGTATATGTTCTTGATTGACATATAGGTTTTCGTATTGTTTGACTGCTTCTGTTACCTGATTCCCCTTTTCAGATGGAATTTTTTGATCTAATACAACCATGAATTTACTACCTTTTCCAAGTTCACTATTTACCGTAATCGTTCCACCTATTAAATCAATCAATGTTTTTACAAATACTAAATTTTTTTGACTATCATCAATTTCATGATTTTCAAAACTATCTACTTCTAATTTATCAAATAAATGATTCTGTTGTTCTGCTGACATTCCCTTTCCTGAATCTTCTACCACGATTACCAAACGACATACATCATGTTTCATAACAGAGTTTACATTAAATTCAATAAATCCTGTTTGTGTATGTTTGACAGCATTTTCTAATAATGTCATCAATATTTGTTTGATTCTAAGAGAATCTCCTGATAAGTATTCTGGAATACTACCATCATAGGTAAAACGAAATTCAACTTTCGTTTCTTTTAGTTGGGTCTTAGTAACGGTTGCTAGACTTTTAAATAAGTTAGCAGGTTGATATTTATGACTACCAATCGTAATTTTTCTATTTTCTAATTCAGAAATATCTAATACATCATTTACAAGTGCTAAAGTAGTATTTGATTCATATTTTATATCTTGCACATTGGCTTTTATTTCTTCTATATCATTTTCCATTAAAGCTTCTTTGCTTAATCGATTAATTTTCTTTAGAGGTTCTCTAAGTCTACCAGTTACTTTAAATAAGAAAATTGATTTTTCATTATTGGAATTTTCTGCATATTCTTTGGCCTTATATAATTCTCCTAACATTTGAACATCTGGATTTTCAATGGTAAAATACATAAGTACGGTAATAAAAGCAAATACAGAATTGATAAAAATCAAACCAGGATTTATATTACGTAATATAAGTGCACATACCATAAGTAACATAAGTGTAAATAAAGGATAGTATTTTTTCTTACTCACATGCTTAAAATTTTTAAATAAGCAATAAAAATCTAATAAAATGCTAAGTCCTCCCATAATCATTACTATATTGGTTGATGGACCGTATGAATATACATAAGTTCCATCATAATGATAATAAGTTGGTAAAAGAACTAATAATAAAATCAACAAAGAATAACATATGGTAAAAATTAAAGCGAGTTTTCTTTTGTTTTTTATTTTAACTTTTTCTTGACCAATAAATGAAATTAAAAATATATAAAGAGTAAATGTTAATAACCATGTTGCCATATAAACTAAAAATATTTTATTTACTACAATATTTAAAACGGTTAATAACATGGAAGCTTCCCTATTACTCACTAAAAAACAACATCCTAATTCTAAGCATAATCCCAAAAGACTAAGTTTCAATAAAAATTTATATATCTTATTTTCCATATTATTTAGTTTTCTTTTTGACGAATACGTTATATACACCATAATTCCATAAAAAAGGCTTGTTATAATTACTGCAATTCCAATCAACATAAATCTTGCCACCTCTTATTTTCTATAATTATTATAACAAAAATAGGCTTAAAAAGTAAAGTTTTTTAGGCCTATTTTTATTCTAATTTTTCGTTTGATATTGTAATGTTTTAACTTTAGTTGTTAATGAAGCTTTTTGTTTTTCACAAGCCTCTATTTCCAAGGCATGGTAATCAAATTTTCCAATATTTGTCACTGGGAAACTATCACGAACTTCAAAATCAACTGGCTGACTATATTCTGGTAATAATTTTTTACAAAGAATTTCTAATTCACTTTCAATATTAAAAACAGTTGTTCCTTTCTTTAAGGTAACATATGCTTTTGGTAATTTTCCTTGTGCATAATCTAGATCATCTATTCCAACTACCATACAAGATTCAACTAATGGATGTTTCATTATTGTGTCTTCAATTCTCTTAGGATATACTTTAAAGCCATCATGACGAATAATCATATTTTTAATTCTTCCCTCTATGAAAATCAATCCATCTGGCCTCATATATCCTAAGTCACCACTATGAATCCAAATAGAACCATCTTCATGTACCTTAACAACCCTTTCTTCCTCTTTTGGATTTTCATAATATCCCAACATCCTATTTGGTGTTTGGATCCGAACTTCTCCTATTTCTCCATAATCAAGTTCTTCATCCGTATCAGGATCAAAAATTCCAATAGTACTATGTGGGAAAGGAATTCCAACACTCCCTATCGCATTACATTCATTGGTTGGACAGGCTACCACTGCTGCCATTACTTCAGACATTCCATATCCCTTTTTCACTGTGTATGGACAATTATGATTTGCTAAAAATTCGTTCACATTTTTTTCTAATTCTATTTTCATACCATCTCCACCAACAATTGCAGATAACCAATAAGACAAATCTTGATGATTCATTCTCTTACTAGAAAGTAAGCTTTTATAATGAGATGGAACACCTGTCATATGATTTGGATGATATTTGCATAATAGTTTATCAAATTCCTTTGGATTAAATTGTGGAATCAAAATTACTTCCATTCCTACTATTAAAGGAAGATGTAATCCATTTCCTACTCCATAAGCAATAAATGGTGGCATAATATTTAACCATTTATGTTGTCTTTGGAAATCAAAACCTGCATGCATACAATCATATGTCGCAATATTCACATTATCATTCGATAACATAACCCCTTTAGGTACTCCAGTAGTCCCTCCTGTATGAACAATTACTACTGGTTTATCTTTTTCATATACTGGTTCTTCTATTAAATACTTCTTTTTTCCCCTTGCTACAAATTCTTGCCATTTTGTAAAATGTAAATCTTTACTTGCTTTTCTTTGCTCACTTGTTGTTTCAAAAAATGTTTTAGCTGCATATCCTAGACTTAACCCAAATGGCATAGAATCAGCTGGTGATATTTCTACCACTTCTCTGACTGATGTTTTTTCTTTGATATCTTTAAATTTTAAAGCGGCTTGGTCAATTGTAAATAACAAAGAACTTTTTACTTCATCGGCATAATGTTCAAGTTCTTCTTTACTTGATCTTGGATCCACCATATTGGATACTGCTCCAATTTTGCTAAGAGCATAAAATAAATAAACTGCCTCTGGAGTTGATGGCATGGCAATTGTCACAATGTCATCCCTTTTTACTCCTGACTCTAATAAGGCTCTAGCTACTTTGTTAATATTAAGAAATAATTCCTGATAAGTAATTTTCTTATCAAAATAATTAAGAGCGACTCTATCTAGATGTTTTCTATTATTTTCCCACAAATAACGGTAAATTGTTACTGCTGGCAATTCCCCGTGAATTGCCTCTTCTGTGTAATAACGTAGCCAAGGCTTTTCTACTGAAGCTTTTCCTTTTAAAGTTATTTTTTCTTTTTCCATTTTCTAATATTCCTCTTTTCCTAACTTTTTTTACTGCAATATTTTATATATTAACACTTTATATAATTTTCTGTCAATCTTTTCTTGTTCTTGAAGATATTTTTTCCCTTTTTCCTTAAAAAGAAAATAGATAAATTGGAAAAATTTATCTATTTAAAACTTTTAATTTTATTCTGGAAATTTTATATTTGAAAATTCTTTTAATTGTTCTGCAAATATTGCAACTAATTTTTGAGTTAATTCAGCATCTTCGACTTCAATTAATTTATCTGTTCCAGTTTTTTCATAGCAAAATTTATAGGTACTTTGATTATTGGCTTCAATTAAATAATAATATATTTTGCCTTGATATTCACTTTTTCCAACTACTACATAAGTATTATTATCACTTAATGTAATCTTATCTCTTATATCAATATTCACTTTATCTACTCTTTCCTTTATTTTCTATTTCTTGATTATTACTTTGCAATGAATGATCCATTACATAATCGACTAATTCTTCTTTTAAATTCATTTGTCTGGTCATTTGTTTCGTGATATTCCTAGCACAAAATAATGTTACACCTACTCCAGCAGGTACTAACACTGGTATTGCATTAAAATTACCAGAAACAATTGCATTTTGAATTAAATTTACAGAAATTATTGCACTAGCACCCGCATATATTGCATTTGAAACCATTTTCCCCTCTGATTCTTTTATCTCTTTTGAATATTTTTCTATTTTTGTTACTATAAGTTCCTTTTCATTGTTATTCATTTCCTTTCCCTCCATTTATAGAATAGCATAATAATAATAATGCAAATTCTACTTTTTCTGTTCAAATCCACTACGTTTAAATAATTTTTCTAAATCATAGTTAGAATAAAAAATAATCGTTGGTCTACCATGTGGACAATTAAATGGATTGTCACACTTTCTTAAGTCCTCAATCAAAGCTTCCATTTCCTTTTCACTAATATTCATATTCGCTTTAATCGCCATTTTACAACTTAACATCGTTGCTATCTTTTCATTAAATTTTTCAATTGTGAAATTCTTTTCTTTTTCTAAAATAACATCGATAATTTTTCTAGTTGCCTGTTCTTCATACCCTTTTGGTAACCAAGTAGGATGTGATTTTATAATAATGGAATTCATTCCAAACTCTTCAATTTCAAATCCCAAATTCGTCATTACATCAAAGTTTTCTTTTAAAATAATGTACTCACTACTTGCAAGTTCCATGGTAAAAGGAAACAATAAAGGGGTACTTCCCTCTCTTGGATTTCCAAGCTTTTTTTTATACATTTCATAGTTGACTCTTTCTTTTGCTGCGTGCTGGTCAATCAAATACATCCCTAAATCATTTTGACAAATAATATAAGTTCCATGAACCAGTCCAACTGGATATAAATCGGGTAATCGCTCTTTTTTTTCTTCAATTACTTCTGGATGTTCTAACTCTATTTCTTCGAAATCTGGATTCGTTAGTAATGGTTCTTCTATAAAATCTGGTTCACTTACCACATTAAATTCTAATTTTTGTTCTTGATAAATAGGTTTTCGAATTGATTCTACAAACACATTTGGCTTTTCACTCTTTTCAGGTTCTTCATAAACCGCTTCTGGAATCAGTGTTTTTTTACGAAGAACATTTTTAATTAGAGTTTCAATTAATAACGTTAATTCTTCTAATTTACTAAATTTAATATCCATCTTAGTAGGATGAATATTTACATCAATTAAACTAGGATCCACTGTAATATTTAGTACGATTATCGGATAACGATTATCGGGTTTAAAAGAATGATAAGCATCATTAATGACACGATTGAGATCCACATTTCTAACCACTCTACCGTTTACTAATGTCACCATATGATTTCTATTTGCCCGATGAACTTCTGGTAAAGAAATAAAACCCTCTACTATGTAATCATCATTTTCTCCTTTAATTTCTATCATTTTTCTAGCAACCATAATTCCATAAATACTTTTAATGGTTTTTAGTAAATTGCCACTTCCATCTGTATTTAGTAGCACACTTCCATTATTGGCTAAAACAAATTTAATATCTGGATGAGATAATGATAATTTGTTAATATACTCAGTAATACTAGAAAGTTCTGTATAAAGACTCTTCATATGCTTTAATCTTGCTGGAGTATTATAAAATAATTCTTTGACACAAATAACAGTTCCCTTTCTAGCTTCACTAGGGGTGACTTCTAAAACTTTACCACCTTTAATATGGACAAGTGTTCCAACATCTCCCAAAGAAGTTTTTAAAGTAACATCGGAAACACTCGCAATAGAAGCTAGTGCCTCACCACGAAACCCTAATGTATGAATATGAAATAAATCATCTTCATCGACGATCTTACTTGTAGCATGACGAGAAAATGCTAAAACGGCATCTTCCTTTTCCATTCCTTTTCCATTATCAGTCACTTTGATTTCTCTTGTACCTGATTCTAATAATTCTATCTTAATTTCCGTACTACCTGCGTCAATACTATTTTCTACTAGTTCTTTTACAACTGAAGCACATCGTTCTACAACTTCTCCAGCTGCTATTTTATTGGCTAGTATTTCATCCATCACTTTGATAATTGGCATAACTCCACCTTCTTGTCTCTTTTTCATTATATCAAAAAGGCCAAAAAAAAACCATAATTGGCTCTTAATTGTAAAATTTTGTTTTCACAAATTTAGGAATTTGTAATATCTTTTTCTTTACCTGTTCAGTAATAGGTTCTTTTTTTTCTTCGTATTGTAAAGCTTCCTGTCCAAGTCTTTCTTGTCTAAAAATCTCATAGGCTGAAAAAAATAATTTTTCTATTTTCTCGCCTTGGTTTCTACTAAAGCATTCCAATTTTGTTAAACGAAGTTGTTGAAGCTCTATTTCTCTTTGTTTTCTAACTTTTTTTAAAGTAATTCCTGGTAGATTATTTCTAATGCTTACTTGTTTAAACAAGGTTTGATCATATCCATAACTAAATGGATCATGAAAAGCAAGAGTACTAGATAATTCATTTGCTTTATAAGCTTTACATATTGCTTCTCTATAGGCATTAATTTCTTTATTGGTTACAATATTTTGAAACCCTACCCCTCTTAACGTCCAGTAAAGTAATACATCTGCTGGAATTTCCAATAATTCTATTTCTTCCAATAAATTTGTTTCTTTTTCACTCATTTTTCTCACCTCCAAATTATGACATTATAACACTTTTTGAAAGGTGATTTCAAGTCTTTTTTTAAAGTCCCATATTTTCCCATAATCTTATTTGTTTTCGTATTCTTTCAAAAATTGATACAGCTTTTGGGCTACATTCTGAGGTAAGATTTCAGACAATTCTTCTACTTCTAGTGTTTTTAATTTGGTAATGGTTTTATATTTTTTTAGTAGTTCTTTTTTTCTTTTATTTCCAATTCCCTCGACCATATCTAAAACACTTTCTAGGGACCCTTTGCTTCTTAGTTGCTGATGATAATGAATGGTAAAATTATGAACTTCGTCTTGCATTCTTTCTAAATAATAAAATAAGTTGCTTTTTTTATCGATGTCTATTGCTTCTATTGGATCAAAGGCAAGTAATTGATTGGTAGCATGACGGTCATCTTTTTTTAGTCCTACTACCATAATATCCATATTAAGGCTTTTTAGTACTTCACGTGCAATATGCATTTGTCCGATTCCACCATCTACAATAATCAAATCAGGTCTTTCTAAGTTATCTTTTAGTACTCTAAAATATCTTCGGTACATGACTTCTTTCATGGTTCCATAGTCATCATTTTTGTCAACACTAATTTTAAATTTCCGATAATCGTTTTTACTTGGTCTTCCATTTTTAAATACAACCATTCCAGAGACGTTAAAAGTTCCAAAAAGATTGGAGTTGTCAAAGATTTCAATTCGATCTAGTTTTTTTAATTTTAAAATATGAGCGAGTTCTTCATTGGCTAGAACAGTTCTTTCTTCATCTTTATTGATCAATTCAAATTTTTCTTCTAATGCTATTTTAGCATTTTCACAAGCCATTTCGATGATTTTCTTTTTTTCTCCTTTGATAGGAATTTTAACAGAGAGGTTTAAGTATTCTGATAAGAGTTCTGTATTTATGATAGAGGGTACTAATATTTCTTTGGGAGGAATTACATTTTTTTCATAAAATTTAGCGATATACATAATCATTTCTTCTCCTATTTCATCAATGTAAGGAAAGATACTAGAATGTCGCTCTAAGATTTTTCCTCCTCTTATGAAAAAGACTTGAACGGATAAATATCCTTTGTCTACAAAATACCCCCAGATGTCTCTATCAATGGTATCTTCAATTTCTACTTTTTGTCTTGTAAGTGTTATTTTTATATAATCCAATAATTCTTTTAATTCTTTCGCTTTTTCATAATGCATTTTACTACTTTCTAAATACATTTCTTCTTCTATTTTTTTGGTAATTAAACTATGGTCACCTTTTAAAAATCGAATAATGTCATTCACCATATTATTTATGTGATTAGGATCAATTTGATTCGTGCAATAACCTAGACATTCTCCAATATGATAATATAGGCATGGCTTTTTTGAATATGTCGTACATTTTCTTAAAGGATACATCCTATTTAATAGATTTACGGTATTTCTAGCCGCTGTAACATTGGGATAGGGTCCATATAAATGTCCTCTCATTTTCTTTTTTCGGTGATGATTTCTGACTACTGATAGCTTAGGAACGCCCTCTACTGAGAGTTCTATATAGGGATAGGTTTTATCATCACGGAGTAAAATATTATATTTTGGATCATATTTTTTAATCAAATTAATTTCTAAAATAAAGGCTTCTGTTTCACTTCCAACTACCATATATTCAAAGTCGACAATTTCACTTACCAGTTTAGCCGTTTTTCCTGTATGGGTTCCTCTAAAGTAAGAACTCAATCGATTCTTTAGTTTTTTGGCTTTTCCGACATAAATAATGGTTCCATCAAAATTTTTCATCAGATAACAGCCTGGTAGATTTGGCACTAACGATAGTTTTTCTTTTATCATATTTATCACCAACTTAACTTTATTATAACGATTTTTACGGAAAAAGAAAAGTAATAAATGGTATAAATGTAAGAATGATTTTCAAAAAAAGAATGTAAAATAAAGTTATGAGTTAAAAAACTTATTATTTTACATCTTCTTATCTTCTAAAAATTTATTTTTTTAATTTGACAGCGGTTCCATAAGCAATAATTTCGGCTGCTCCATTCATGACTGAGGAAGAGCCATAACGAATGTTAATAATGGCATCAGCCCCCAAGTTCTTAGCTTCATCTACCATTCTTTTGGTAGCCATTCCTCTAGCCGTTGCAATCATTTCTGTATATCCTGAAATCTCCCCTCCAACAATCGTCTTCATTCCAGCCATAAAATCTCTTCCAATATTTTTAGATTGCACAATTTGTCCTTTCACAATTCCCAAAGCTTCCTCTATTTCTTCGCCAGGAATGTAATCAATATTTACTAGCTTCATCTTCTTCTCCTCCATTAATTTCTTTAATTCTAGCCACTAAATTGATGATAATACCAACAAGTGGAAATGAAAATAAGAATATCAAAAAAACATAAATCAGCCATGGTATCTTATCTGATTCTGTAAATTGAAAATAAGAAACAACTGATATCAAGAATAGAAAAAAACTTCCAAATATAAAACTGGATATCAAAGCACCAGATATTTTTTTCGATTTATTCGATTTTAAGTTTCGCATCGTAAAGCCCTCCTTATTTAATACATTCATCGTCTTAAAATAGTTTTCAATGTCAATTTCTTCAAATGACGTATTAGAGTTAGAAATATCTATGCACATATTTTTTATTTTTTGATAGTTTTGTTCTTGTTCTGTGATTTTTTTGATTCGTTCTTCCATGCAATCTCTAAGTGTTATTTTACGTTCTTGTAACAATTTCAAATCTCTAATTGGAACATCCAGTTCTCTTAAAAATTTAATCAGTTTTAATTTTTTGATATCATTCTCATCATAAATGCGATAATCATTTTGCCTGTTTCTTTTGGGAGTCAATAAGCCATTTTCTTCATAATATCGAATGCTTTTCTTTGATAAGCCAACAATGTGTTTTACTTCATTGATAAACATAACACTCCTCCTTTCCCTTTAAATATAGACCTTTCCCTAGGGTGAAAGTCAACTGTTTTTTTATGTTAAGATTTTTTTGTTTCGTTAATACTTGTAATATCACAAATTCTAATATATTGACTGATTAATTTTTTCTTTTCCTCATATTCAAATAAAATCCATTCTAAATCAAAATCTTTAATCACTCCCTCAACAGGGCTGATAGAAGAAAACAAATAAGAATTTGAAATTTCATCATTATCAATATGGATGGAAACAGGAATATTTTGATATTTCTTTAAATCGAAGTTATTTTTTTTCAAATCTTTTTTTTCGCGTTTTAAGATTTTATTCATTTTGGCTTCTAAATCGATCAAACTAAAAAACAATATCATAAACATAATCCATTCTTTCATTTTTCACATCTCCATTCTAATGGTAGAAACTAGTTCTAAATCAATCAATTTGGTAATGGTCTCTTTTCCATACAAAAATTCTATTTTTAGAAATCTTGGACTAACGTCGATCACTTTGCACAACGTATCATCTTCTAAGCGGTAATCTTCTTCTAGTATTTCTATATAGCATTCCTTTCCGATTAAACGATTTAAAATCGAGTTATTTTTTTTGCAGTTAATATCTACTGAATGATTGACTAGGTCATCCAGACTAACCTGAAAAATACTAGCAATTTCTTTTGCTTCTTTTAAGTTGGGACTGGTGATATCACTTTCCCAATTGGATAAGGTTTGTCTTGATATGCCAATTTTACGAGATAATTTTTCAATCGTCATATTTTCCTTTTTTCTAAGTTCTGTTATTTTATTTCCTATCGTCATAATCTCACCTCTTTCTTCATTATATCTAAAAATGGGGTTTATACAAGTAAATTTATATAACAAAGTGTTAAAAAAAGATAACATTGTGAAAATCAACTTGAAACCATATAAAAATTTGTTCTTCTGGTATGGATACTTTAAATATAAAGCAATCACTTTCTAATTTCATGACCCAACAACTAGGAACGTCATGATACATATTATCTTCTAAAGAAAAATCTAGCATACATATTCTATCTAAATAGGGATTATAGAAAAAAGTTTCTCCTATTGAAACGTAGGAATTGATGTTATTGGTTTTAAAGGGAGTGCGTATAATTCATTCATTCCCATATTTAAGTCATATTCAAAGGCAAAATTTTTCCCTAATTCATCCTTGGCTTCTAAACAAAAGTAGAAAAAGGGAGTCTTTTTTTGATTATATTGGTATTCCAAAGTAGCTTTTCTTAAATCCTTTCCTTGATAAGAAAATACATATTCATTCACCTTTAATGGAATTTTCACTACATTTTTTTTCATTCTTTCCTCCTTTTTTTAAAACCGATTGATAGCTTTCATCAATTAGGGTTTTCACTTTTTCTAAATCAATTTCTGGATCAAGTAAAATGGTATACCAATATTTTTTATTCATATGATAGGCCGGAAAAAAATTTTTATAATCAATTAAATGGGCAATCGTTTCTGGATCATTTTTTAGATTCACTACATCTACTAATTCTTCTCCTTTTAATCCAAGTGTCTTATAGGGAATATTCATAAAAAGACCATACCATTTTTGTTTTTGATTGGTTTTTAGTGTGCAGTATGTTGGACTATCTTTCCATGGATATTCTGGTAATGTACCATATTTTTGTTTTACATAAAATAATAATTGTTCTTTCTTATCATGTTTCTTAAAACAGATATTTAGTAAGTTTTTGATTTCTTCTTCTATTTTACTTTTTACTTCTAAAAGATAACTACCACCAGCATTTTTTATATAAAAAGGTAAAAATTGTTCTTTGGTATTTTTTTCATAGACATCAATTTGAAAAGAATTTCGGTTTATCATAAAAGTAACATCCAATTCTTCATTTAACGATTTTTCTAATACATAGTTTTCATTTTTCTGTTTCAATCCATACTCTAATAATTTATTTGGAATAAAATAATATTGTTTTAAAATTTCTGATTTATCCATACTATCTCCCACTTTCCTCTTCATTATACCATACAAACAATAAGAATTTTTAATATAAAATGTTCGATTGAAAAATGAAACTTACAAAAAAATATAGACTTTTAAAGAGGTCACTGAAAAAGTATACAAAGATTACTGT
>CAYYCR010000030.1:0-14139 GCA_964470385.1 uncultured Muribaculaceae bacterium
TCTAATGTACTTGTAGACTTTGATACTGTATTTTTTATACTATCTACATCAAGTAACATTTGTGATACTTTTTCTGATGAATCATCTATATCAGTTGCCATTCCGTTAATTTTTTGATTCACATGATCTATTTCTAATTTAACATCACTCATTTTTTGCTTATTACTACCTGCCAAATTATAATTAGATTTTTTTTTGTCTCTCACCGAAGCTGAAATTTTTGATTTTATCCTGGATGATGTTGATAAATTTAAAATAACAGCATCGAAGTTATTCCCTTCTTTATCTGTTACTTCTATTACATCATTTAATTCATAAATAAAACCATCCACAAAATCTTCCATTTCAAATGGTATATAATTTTTACCAATAATATATTTTGCTACTTCTTCTATCATTTCTTCTCTATATAAATCTACAAAAGGATTATCTTCTATTTTAAATTCAACCGCATTTTCTGGTTTAGGATGAGGATACATTATATCGTTATCATAATCCTTAGCTCCCAATACAATTACGTTAGGACAAAATGCTTTTTCTTTCGTCAATTTATTGTATCTTTTTCTCGAAATAACGTCATTAGTGTTAAATTGTCCTTTGATGGATAAATTTCCATTATTATTAAATATAGCTACTTCTCCACCTATTTCTGCTAGTCTTGAAATAACTTCTCTATTGGTAATATTACTTGAAAAATTTGGCTGTTTGAACATATAATCAGCAAAGGAAAAATTAAGAGTTTCTAGTATAATGTTTTTTTTATTACATATTTCTTGAACTATCTCTAAGCCAGAATGTTTTTCACTCCAATCTAAACTACTTTCGTATTTATCATCTAGTAATTGAGTTTTATCTGTAACATTTTTAAATGAAATTGTTTTTGAATTAATATTAGTTTCAATATTACTTGCCTGTGGTATAAAAATTCCTTGCTTTACATATTCAATGACACCATTTATAACTAACCCTTTATATATAGTTACCTCTTTATTTTCAAAGTCTATATCATTGTTAAGATTAATCATTTCAAAATCAACCGTTTTAGCTGAAAAACCACCTATATATGTAGAATTAGAATGAGAAAACTTAGGAGCTGTTTTTATTGTATCTCCTAAGTATTCAATTCCATCTACTATAATCTTTGATTTAGGTGTTAATGAATTATGTTCATTAATGTAATTTTTATATTCTTCACTTACTACTTGCATATTTTATCACCCTATATTATCTACATTCATTTGTATGAACCTAATTTGGAATGGTTGAGCTACATATTCATCGTTTAGAACATATACTTTCACTTCGTCTGCTGCTATATACATATTTTTAGTAACTTGAGAATTTGCTTTTGGATCATGATATGAAAAAGAACAACTTGTTTTCTCTAATAATTTTAATAGAGTTGACAATGTTGTTCCTCGCCATTTATCAGCATTGTTAAATTCACAAGATACTTTATTAATTAAGCCAACAACGTCTCTATACATAGTTCCATCATCAGTTCTACCAGCATTTTCACCATCTTGTTGTGAATAATTAAAAGATATATCATCTACAATAAAAGCTACTCCATCTACTTGTATTTCGTATTTATTCATCATTACCTCCTATGTTAATAACAAGATTTCACCTGCATCAATTTGTTCCTGATTAATTTTCTTGATAATTGTTTTACCATCCTCATATCGAACTTCAAGAATAATATGTAACTCTTGAGAATTGCTACGTCCACCACTATCTTTAATTCCTCTCATAACTTGTTCATATATTTTACTTTCAGGTGTAACAATTTCGCCTTCACGTGTATTATCACCAACTATTGCAAGTTGTGGATTATTTCTATCTACATAGCCACCTTGTGCTAACTTTGGTATTTGTGGAACATCAAAAGTATGAATCCAATCAAATGGCTTAACACCTACAATACTGACATTTTTAATTTTACTTAAAGTTTTGTTTATCGCATTAAATGGTATTGCAACAACTTTATTAATTCCACCTATAATTCCATTAACTATACCTTTAAAAGCACTAACAATTCCGTCTTTTATGCCATCAAAAATTTTTCCACCAACAGAAAATACAGCTTTTACTCCATTCCACGCATTGCTAAAAATATCTTTGAAGAATGTAGCAACTGTACTAAACACAGATTTAATACCTTCCCAAGCATTTTTTGCTCCGTTAATTAGACCATCCCACATTCCTTTAAAGAAACCAATTACTGGCTGGATTATTATTTTATTGAACCATTCACAAGCTCCTTGCCATACACTAACTATCCAATCCCAGCAAGCTTTTGCTTTTGCCTTTACATCATCCCAATGTTTTATAAGCAGAGCAACCACCGCAATAACTGCACCAATTGCTAAAACTACTAATGTTATTGGACTCGTTAATATTGCCATAGCAGTACCAAATCCAGTTGTTACCGCTGTTGCCACTGTACCAATTCCATTCCATATACCAATTCCTATGTTCCAAGCCTTTAGTGCTATATTTACCAATCCCCAGGCACCAGCAAAACTGCCTACAACTATGATAAAATCTTCAACTACTGTTTGATGCTCGCTCATCCAATCACCTAAATCAGATAACACATCCGCAATTCCACCTAAAGTATCTACTATTACGCCACCAGTCCATTCTGCTAATGGTTTTAAGAGATTGTCCCAAACAGGTTGAAATATATTACCAAATGCTTCTAAGATTGGATTTAACACTTTAAATGCACCTGATAGAATATCAATAAAATTTGGTAATACATCTTCTATAGTCCATTCTGCAATAGGTACTAGGATATTAAAGTACAACCATTCTAATCCAGAAAAAACATTTTTTCCAAATTTTCCTAAATTGTCTTTGAGATTGCTTAGCGATTGTAATAGATTGTCAAAACTTATATTTTTTAACGGTTCTATATACTTCATTATTTTAGAAATAATACTGTCTACTGCGGTGCTTATAGTATTATCTGTAGCAATTGTTGGAACTATCGATATTGGGGTACTACTTCCTCCACTATTACTTGCACTATCACTACTACCGCTATTGTCTTGATATTTGTTCAGTACATTTATTTCATCCACATTTGCAAAAGCTTTATTAGTTTTTTTAGCTGCCTTAACCGCTGCCTCTCCACTTTCAGTTATACCACTGGTAAAATTAGTGACCGAACTACTATTTTTAGTAACAACTTCTTGGAACTTCAAGCCAAAAGCACTCAACACCTTAGCTATGCCATTAAATAAGTTGGTGAGTGCTTTTACTGCCCCATTAATTACTGGTATAAATAATTGTGCTATTGGAACAACAACTTTTCCTACCGCTACTTTGAGTGATGTAAATGATGCCTTTAGTCTTTGGACTTGCCCTGAAAAAGTATTTGCATATGCCACGGCATCACCAGTTTGAAATCTAGTTTCTTTCATAATACCGTTATATTCTGCTTGTATTTTTTCAGCTTGAGTTAGATTATTTGAAGTCTTACCTATTGATTTAGCATACTCATCCCACATTTTAGCAACATTTTTGGTTACACCAGCATTATCTACTAAAATGCTATTCTCATTTTTCAAACCTTCTGTTGCTGTTGTAACAGCTTCACCTAAACCATAAGAAGCTTGTCTACCAAATGATGCACTATCCTTTAAGGCATTCATTGTTCCTTCTATTTGTGAGGTGTCATATCCTCTAGATAGTAAGTTTTTATATGCTGTAACTGCTTCATTAACAGAAATCAATCCGTCTTGTGTGTATTCTGTAATAAAATCTTGTGCTACTTTAAAAGAATTACCCGTTCCATTTACAATAGAATTAAGTCCTGTTCAAGCTGCCTGTGTTTCACTTGCTGCATTGACTGCCGCTTTAGTAAAACTTACGACTTCTTTAACTGCAAAAGCAGTTGCTATAAAGCTACTTACTTTTTTCATTGCTCCTTTAAAAGAACTTTCCGTTGATTTAACCGCTTTACTTACATTGTTATTAAATTTACTTTGATTTAATATTAAATCAACACCAACACTTCCAACACTTAAATTCGCACCTCAGCATCATCTCCTATCCAAACATTTTTGATAACATTTCTGATAATTCTTCGCCTCTTAAATAAGTTCTATTATCTTTTTTTTGTTTAATTCTAAATCGTTGCCATTCAATTCTTATTTGCTTTTCTTTTTTTGTCATCTGACTTATCTTTTTTGCTTCTTTTTCTGACCTGATGCCAACTGTATACCCCAAAGGAGTATCACTATTTATTCCTACTAATAATTGCCTAAACTCTTCACATGAAATAGTCTCATATTCTTGATATAATCTTATTCCATATTGTTGAGCGAAACTTGCTACGATAAGATCCCAATCAAAATCTTTATCATAATAAGTTTCCTGGCTAATTAGTTTTTTGCATCTTTGGCTCTTTTCTGTAATTCTTCTGGATCTTCTCCAGTTATTGCTCCCATAACACAGAAAACTAAATAACTATAATTTTCTACTGGTAAATTCATTTCTTCTACTTCTTTTGCTGCTTTTTCACCTAAAGCAATTTCAAAAATTTTATTCGCATCATCTTTTGATTCTAATTTTTGTATTTTATCAAATGTTTTTTGTCTATTATCAACTGTATAAAGTTTATCTCCTATTTTAAGTTGTGGACAATTATCCCCTGTCAATATTTCTTTTGTAATTTTTGTATCAATAATTCTCATTTTATTATTTCTCCTTCTATTATTAAAAAAAAAATAAGGTCCAAAAAGAGCCCATAATTATGCCGCTACATATTTAGTAAAAGTTGGTTTACCTTTACCAGTAATATCTCCACTTAGTGGCATTACATCTGTTGCCGCACCCATTAAATCTGTTAAACCTACAACACCAGTGAACTCTAAAGTATCACCAGTTGGGAACGTTATCTTAAAATCTGCCTCCGCTTCGTGTCCGATTTTATATCTTAAACCATCAATATAATCATTGCCAGTATCACCGACACTTCTCTTACCACTAAAAGATCCACTAAGTGCTTTACCTGTTAATAAAGCATTTTGCCATCCACCACTTGAAATTGAATACCAAGTTTCAGTATTATTTTCAATAGAAATACTAAACTCTTCTAAATCTGCTATAGATTTATATTCAGTATTTACCTTGACTGCAACTTCACATTCGCTAATTGCATATTGTCCTATTGTTACAACTGTTTTATTAGTTTCATTTTCCATAAATTATCACTTACCTTTCTATATGGAAATCTAATTCAATCGAATATTCATAGACATTATTATCATCCGTTCCTAAACTAATGGGTTCATTTGAATATAAACTTACAAATATCCGCTTATTATCAATAAAAAAAGTTTTCTCTTCAAAAAACTCAAATATTTTTTGTGCCATTATTTCAGCACTATTTTGATTTTTAGTATATCTTAATAAAATTGTAATTGGCTTTATGTAAGTAGTGTTATTCTTCTTCCCGCCTATTACACTTTCATAACCTAACTGTCTTTTAGAATTATAAAAACAAATCACTTTTTCTTGATTTTTATCTATTTTTCCAATCGAAATACTATCATTCCAACTAAAATTATCTTTAAAATAATTTTTTATTTGTTTTAAAGTAATTTTCATTTCATCTTACCTCTCATTAATCTAGCAAATGTTTTAGCAGCATAAGTCTTTTTATTCCCATTGATATAAGGTTCAAACCACATACCACCTGCATTGGGATTTTTAGTTTTTTGAAAATTATATTCAGGGTGAAAATATAAACGTCTAGCATATGGGGTATCATAAACTAATGTTACTACACCTTTATTTTTTTTAGAGTCATCTACAGACATACTCTTATTTTGTAGATTTCCTGTATCAAATGGTATTGTTTTACTTTTTCTTAAATTAGTTTCTAAAGCATCTGCTGTTTCAACCAAAGCTTCTATGGCTAATTTATTTATTGCACTTATGTTTTTAAAATTAATCTTGCTAGTAACTTTCATTTTATTTCAAAAGATGTATGATGAATAGTTCCGTTTGGATTTCTAGGTCTACTACCGATATGTATCTCATAATTGCAACCATTGATAGTGATAACACCATCACTTACATTTTTTAAGGATGGTGCTATGTCACCTTTTATAATAACTTTTCCAAGTAAAGTAATTTGCTTGCCTTCGCTATCTATAACTCTTTTAGCTTTCTCACTAAAGATACATTTACCACTTATTTTTAAAGCTTCTATTGGTTCCCCATCTTCCGAAATACCACTATCATTTAAAATAAGTTCATAATCAGTAGTTAAAAGCCAATCTGGAAAAGGTATTTCTTTTATATTTTTAGCCATTATAAAATCCTACAATCCAATCCTGTTTTATGAATTAAATCATAAGCTATCCCACTCATATTATTTTTTTCAGCTATAGTTTTAGTTTTATCTTTTACACTAATGTTAATATCTAATACATTGTAAGAAGATATATTGCTATTATTTTCATTATTATAGCCATTTTCAAATATATACTCTGCTTGATAACATATAGCTTCTTTTACCCTTTCTTTTTGAAATTCAGTTAAATTATCAAAACTAATTTTTACAATTCTATTAAAAGTTATACTATCAATCTTTTCTTGCGATAGTTTTAAATATTCTTCGATATTTTCTTCGTTTAACTTTTTACCATTGAAAATACTAAAATAATATTCACTATCAGCATAAAGTGTCATAAAACCACCTCCTATTCAAGTGGCTTTTCTTCCACTTTCTCTTTTTCTTTCCTAGGTTTTATTTCTTTATAATCAGAATCAGCATGAAGTTGATTCACATAATAAAGCAAATCAACTTCAACAATCTTTCCTGTTTTCTTATTCTTAAACTTTGCCATTATTCTCATCCTTTTTTGGTTGAGTTTTTGGTTTCTCATCCTTTTTTGGTTGAGTTTCAAATTTTAATCCTATTGTTCTCATGTTATACCTCCTAAGCCTTATGATGTAAGTAGATACCTGCTACTTTATTTTCGTATACATCTGCTAAGCCATATTTTCTATAACCAAATTTCCAAGCATCTGCGGTTTGATTAGCTTCAGGAGTAATAACTTTAGGAGCAATATGTTTGTTATATTGCATTACTGCATCTTTATGAATAACCATAAAGTTAATATCCTTTCCAGCAGCGGCTTTCTTATATCCACCTTTAGTCTCATCAACTGCATTCTCACCAGTTGTTTTAGTTTTACCATCTAACATATCGATAGCAGTATAAAATCTGGTTTGTGGTACTAAAATTACTTGAGCAAAACGAGATAAAACTTCTTTCGATTTAGTAGTGTCTAAATCATCAATTAACCCTTTTAAAGTTGGTGTAATGAACAAATAACGATTTTCATAAGGTACTTCATCTTCATCCATTGCATTAGTTGCATTTCTAAGTGCACTAATTACATCTGCACCTGTTGATAATGTTGCACCACTTGCAACTTTAGAAATACCAGTTGTACCTGCATATGTCGCAAATCTAAATGCATCACCCTCTGGGGCAACTTTAGTTCTGATAAATTCGCTGGCAAGTTTTCCATAAGCTATTCCTGCCGTTTCTTCATCGTCCATTGCATCAACGGTAAACATTCTCCCTCTCTCATAGTTAAATTGTACTGTTTCATTAGTTAATGTCACATCTCCATTTGTGTAACCACTAGCACGATCGTAATCTCCTAAGGCATCCATATCAATTTTTGGAATTATAATTTCATTAGCATTTGCTCCTGCTTGTGCTAAAGAAGCATCACTATCTAACACAGAAGTCAATGCTGCATTTTTGTACACTTCATCAAGTAAAGGTACATATTTTTTAAATTTTGCGATTGTATTTGGCATTTTAATCATCTACCTTTCTTTTTTGCCATAAAAAATAAGATTATTTCAATCCCATTATTTTTCGCATTTCGTCCAATTCATCTTTAGATTCTTCTTTTCCATCATCACCAATTTTAAAACCTTTTTGTTTTTCTTCTTTTTTAGTGATTAATTCTGGAAAATCTTTTAATAGTTCTTCAATTTCAGTATTAAGTTTGCTTTCATCTAAAGAACCATCTTTATCAAGTATGTTTTTCTTATCAACTAACCTTATGGCTCTAGTGATTTTTTCATCCTTGACATTTTTTCTTAGTAAAGCATTTTCGATTTTAGCATTAATTGCGTCTATTGTAGCTTTTTCAGCTCTTTTGATAGCTTCTTGTGTTTTTTCATCAACACTTTTAGAAGCTTCTTCCTCTTCACGAGCCTTTGCTAAAATAGCTTTTGCTTTTTCGACATCATCAATGCCTAAATCTTTTAATTGCTTTGCTAGAGCTTTCTGTTCATTTTTAAGACTGATATCATTTAGTTCCTTATCAGAATACTTTTTTTCTTCTTTTTTAGGTTCTTTTCCTTTATCAGTTTTTTGTGTAGCATCATCCTTTTTAGAATCATCTACATTGTTATTCGCATCGTTTTCTTCCCCACTTTCTGCAAATAATTGAATATTAAGTGACATAAGAATTTCTTGTTCCATATTTCCCTCCATTTTAACGGATATGGTCATCCGTACTCCGTTTATTCGATACGGTCAAACGGTATTTTTTCTAGTCCTAACGTTGCTATGACACACGAAAAAAGCCAATATTTTTATTGACCTATTTTTATTGGTTGCAGGAGTTAGAATCGAACTAACATCAACAAGTAAGGTACACTGTTATTCTTCCTTTAAACTATCCTGCGATATGGATGCATAAAATTTGACTTTATGCATAAAATATAGTAGAATGTAATTGTAATTACATTTGAGGTTGGTCCCACTCCGTGTAAACATTTATTGTTTGGAGAGGGTGTCAACCTCTTTTATTTTTTTCTTACAATTACTTTTAAAAGTTTATTATTATCAAATACAATTATCTTATCTATCCAATCTCTATTTTTTGTACTGTATATTTTTTGAATTTGTACTAATATATTTTCTCTATCAAGTTTTGACGATGTAATGCTAATTATGAAGTTATTAGATTGCCCTTTAGATGATTTTATCAAATTATCTATTGCCCTAGTTTTACTGGTTGCATTTTGCCCTAGTTCTTTAATATCCCATATTTCATTTTTATAAAAACAATCTCCACATCGAATATTGTCATCTTCTGTAATATCTGGCAAATATTGCAATTCCCCACCAAAAGTTTTAACAGTTAATTCTGAAATGGCTACTTCGTTATTTTTATGAATAATTTTATTTTTATCATTTACGAAGTATTCTTTGTTATTCAAAATGATTGACTTTGCGTTCTTAGTGATGCCATCACCTGTTCTATTGCCGCTCCATTCTTGAGTAACATCTTTATATGATAATTCTTCCTTTGCGGTCAATCTATCCCTTTTCTTCTCATAAGCAATTCTTTGATTGTGATATTTTTTTA
Source organism: uncultured Muribaculaceae bacterium (assembly GCA_964470385.1). GTDB lineage: Bacteria > Bacillota_I > Bacilli_A > RF39 > UBA660 > MGBC102946. The sequence goes on from CAYYCR010000030.1 coordinate 9,427, forward strand.
TATTATCTTCATCTAAAGAACCAATTTGAAGTCGTGTAAATTGTTTTATTCTTTGATTGATATAATTTAAATCATCTTGATATGCCAGTTCACGTTCACTTCCATCTTTACCATCTTCGTATGATTTGTCTATATCTTCTAATTCGGGATAATATGTTGCTATACCATCTCGACAATTGGGATGTAAAAATCCATTTTTCATTGCATAACTAAGAAGTGGATAATCTCCATCTTTTTTAGTTCCGCCACTATAAACATCATCTATCATGACTTTATTTTCCCATTTAGCACATTTAGGACATGCTGCATTACTTGCGAGAGCTATAACTAAATGTCTGCCAATAGACTTTCTAAAATCACCATCTCCCATCAACTGGGTTCTTAATGAGGCAGTTCTAACCGCCATCTCACTATACGAAGCTATGTTAACTCGTCTACCATCTTTATATTCAATACAATTTAAACCACGTGATAAAAATTCTTTAGTTGCCATGTCAATTGCTTGTTTAGGTGATACAGTTCCATTAGCAAGAAAAAAAGCACTTTTATGAATTACTTGACGATATTCATCATTAATCATTCTTAAAGCACTCGTGCTTGCTACTTTGAGATCATTATTAACAACATTTATCAAAGTATTAACTTTTCTATCGTTAGTTTTGAAAAAACTTTTATTTAAGAGTTTAGATGCCTTTATATTGGTGTTGAATAATTTATTATGCCGTTTTATTGAGTTAATCGCTCCTTGATTTAATTCTTCTTTTAAATGTTGACTTACTTTTTTATCTAAACCTCTACTATAACCATCTATAATATCTTTATTTTCTCTTTGATATCTTTTTAATTCTTTTAATTTTCTAGCTTGCCATTGAGGAAACTCAAAACCAATCTTATCTTCTTCTTTTAAATGTTTTGATAAATTTTTTTTCATAGAAGAAATAAGTTCAAGTTCCATTTTTTCCATTAATTCTTTTATTTTATAATCATTCAAGGTTATTCGCCTATTCTTTAATTATCTCAATATCACTAAATTTACAATTAACAGTAGTGGATGTGTTGTTATTCACTTTATCGGTAAAGCTTACATTTTCATTTCCATCCCAGGTAGATATGTTGAAATAAGTTATATTTTCATATGTTGTGTTATTGTATTTGATTTTCAGTCCTATTATCTTTTTGTCTTTGTTTTCTATCATCTTCATCACCATCTTCCAATAATTCGTTTTCTTCTACTAAATCAATGTCTTGATTGATAGCTGGTTCTTCCATTTCAGTGATACCATTTTCATTTTTTATACGTTTGATTTCTTTTTGCTTCCACTCTTCATCTTTAGTATCACCATATAACTCATCTACACTAGCTTCTATACTCATAATACCATTCATTTTAGCTTTACCAACTGTTTCTATTTGTGCTTCAAACGATGGATTAGCATATCCACCAAAAAGAGCAGTTCCTTTAGTTTCAGTTATAGCTTTTTGGTTCATTGTATCAATTACCTTGAAAGTTATATCAACCATATCGTTAATAGTTTTAGTAAGCACTTCTACTATTTGATTTCTTCTATAAAGTGTTGTTTTTTCCTTTTCTCTTGTAGCTTCAGCATTATCAATCTTTTTAGTATCTATTCCCAGTGTGCTAGGACTTATCAAACCAGTTAAGCATTGATCTAGAGCAGTAATATATGTACTGAGTAAAGCATCATGTTGTATTTGTCCTTGAGTAGTTTCTATTTTATTTTTTGTATCTTCTCCCATAGTTTCTTCTACTGAAATATAATCATTATCAAAATCACTCGCTCGAAGCAATACTCCAGAATTTGGGTCTCTTGGCATTAATGATTCAGGTATATATGTTTTCATTTGTCCCTTTCTGACTGCTAGCATCCATTGACTCCACACTTCATCAAAAGCATCAAAATTATCTAACTTACTATCCAATAAAGATTTTCCTCTACCAGGATATTTTTTAGACTTTTTAAACATTATTGGAAGTGCCATAATAAAATTATTAGGGTTATCAACTTTTTTATATTTAATTGCTAAATCTGGATATTCTTCAATTTTTATTTCTTGTCCCTCTTTATTAATAAGTTTATATGTAATTCCTTTCTTATCATATCTTTCTAGTAACGTATATCTTTGCTTATTTATTAGTTTTTTTGTTTTGAAAATTAAGGCTATAAGTCTTCCTCTTTCATACTCAAAATCAACTCTACTACCGTCATAATATTCAATAATAGGATATTCACTTATATCAGTATCTATAGACCATTTAAAAGCACCATCCCCAATACTCAAAGCACCTATAACACTTTCACGAAGTAAACTTTTGATATTATTTTCTTTACTAATAACATCCCATTCTTGTTGTCTTTTTTTAACATCGATTTTATTCAAATCATCAGTAGAAATATCAGCGAGAGTATCAATTATCATCGCGGGTAGTCCAGTATGAATTTTTCTTATATTCATTCCCACAGTTGGTTTACTACCCCAAAAGTGTATATTACCTAACTTATCATTTAATTGCTCATACAATTGTTCTAATTCGCTTGGTTCTCCACGATACCAAATACTATTTATAAAAGCTTGGCTCTCATAGTCATTTAATTGCTCTATATCAATTTGTATTGCACTTGGATTTTTAATTTCCAGCCAATTTCTTATCATATTTTTTATCACTCCCATACTTCATCACTCCTCATTATCAGCATCTTTTATCATTTGTTTTATTACTTCCCAATTACCAATTAATTTTTTAAATGGCAACCAAGCATATTGACAACCTTGTATTGAATGGTCATTTCCATCTTCTAGTTCTCCATCTTCAGTAAAACTATAAGTATCGCATTCAGTTTTATAATTTGCACAAGTTTCTACAATTAAAAAATCATAGCCATTAAACCATGATTGTTGGAGTTGTACTCTGGTTAAATTTTTTGTTTTTTTCCAAGCTCCCTCAAAAATATAAATACATCCATTAAGTCTTTTATATTTTTTGGCTTCTGCTATCGTTCCGGCATCTGCACTATCAATAAATATATATTTTGAAAATCCCCATTTAATCTTGCATTTTTCAGCAAAGTTAATTAATTTAGGAATAACATCACTTGGAGCAAAAGGAACTTCTCTATCTTTATTATTGTAAGTTTCCTCTTCTAATAAAATACACTTTCTATCATCCGTAATACCAACGAATTCAAATGTTAATTTATCATGTGATGTTCTAGAATAAGATGTATCACAGCCAATTGAAAAACGAATAAATTTTCTTTTTTTCTTTGGCTCTTTTTCTTGCCAATCCTCAAACATCGCTTGCTTTTCACTTATAACATGTTTTTCATTTATATTAAACACTAAACCAGTTGCTTTACCTCTTAATCCTAGTATTTTGTTTTTATATAACTTAGTACCTACTGGAACTGAATTTATTATTTGTTCCTTCTTTTTTGCAGATAAACTTAAATTATGGTCAAAAGTAAAGTACCACCATGTCCAATCAGCATTTTGTTCTTTTAATTCTTTTAATAATTCATTTGGAGCATCATTTTTGTATTTTTCAATTGGCTTAGATTTATTTACATATTGCATATAACACTCTTTATTAGGGTCATCAGGATTTAAAGTGCATATTCTATAATCTGCTCTCATAAAAGCTTCGCGGACAAAGTCCATATCAGCAATATTAAATTCATCTATGAATAATCCATAACACTGTCCACCTAATGCTTTTTTCCAACGTTTGACATTATCATATCCAAGAATATAAATAACCTTAACACCATTTTGAGTATGAAATAATATATGAGGCATTCTTACTTTATCTTTGCCGTTAGGATTGTATTCAATACAACCACCTGTTTCATAATCACCAAATACTTCAATTAATCCCATATCTGAGTTTATTATATTTTTTTCGATAGTTCCTAAATCAAGTCCTGCTATTATACTAGGCTTTGAACTCTTATCATTCATCACTTTGAACATAAATTTGGGAATTGCTACTGTCGTTTTTCCTGCGAATGTCGTACCTTCAAGAAATTCTGCACTACAATCATACTTTAAAAAATCTAAATACTTATCACTTAAAGGAAAAACTTCATTCACACTTACCACCTAATTGTTTATTGATAGATTCTAACACTTTTGTTGCTTGAGGATTATGAACTTCAATTGTTTGTTTATAGCTATTATCCATTTTGTTTAAAGTATCAATAGCTTTTATTTTAGTATTTACATCAGTTTCTAAATCTTCTACATTCTTTTTCCCATCAACATAGACATACTTCTTCTCTTTTATTTCGCCACTAACAACTTTAGATAACCATTTCATACGTTCTTTTGCACTCATTATTGATTCATCTTCAAGTTGTTTCGTAAGTTCTTCATACCTTGACCTAATCTTGACCTCTTTAAAAAGTTGGGAAGCTTTTTCGTCTATACTTTTATCAGTCATTTTAATAGCATTATAACTATTTTTATAAGCTTCTCGTTGAGACATTCCTTTTAAAAGATTTTGTACAAAACTTTCTTGTTTTATTGTTAGCACACTAACCACCTCGCTTTTTATATCTATACATCAAATAAATTACATACAAAATCAAAAATACAATTATTGCTTCATTCGACATATAGATCATCTTCTTTCTAATTTCAAGTAAATATCCACCAGTAAAACTGGTGGTTTTTCTCTGACGCCTATAAGGCTAA
>CAYYCR010000031.1:0-6836 GCA_964470385.1 uncultured Muribaculaceae bacterium
TCTCTGTAACTCCCTCTAATGAAGCATTTTCTACCTTTACAACTCCATCTACTGTTATTTTATAATAACTTCTTGTGTAATCAATACCACTTTTTGTATCTTCTAATTTTGTTATTTTTACTTTTGGAAATGATTCTTTATACCATGTTTTTTCTTCATTTAATGTTCCCTCTATTGTTGTTTCTAATGTTGGATTTTCTCCATCTATTTTAACTGTTATTTCTTTTATTGTTTCTTTATTTGAACCATCTTTTACTGTTATTTTTACATTAGCTATTCCTTGAGCATTTGTATCTTTTGATGTTACATCAAAATCATATAGTCCTTCAGAATTTTCTAGACTATTACAATCCTTTTCTTCTCCACCATTGATACTATATTTACAACTCTTTATTCCTGCTTCATCGGTTGCTTCTACATCTACTGTGATATCTTCTGTATACCAATTACTTGATACCTCTGCTCCTCCTACTGTTACTTTTACTTCTGGAGCAAAACTATCTTTTACTGTTACTGTTTCTATTACTTCACTTGTATTTCCTGCTGTATCTGTTGCTCTATATGTTATTGTATAACTTCCTTCTTTTGATAAACTAATTTCTTGGTTTTCTAATACTTCTTGTCCTTTTTTGATCTCTTTTGATACAACGATACTTATTGGCAATACATCACTCGCTGTTATATCGTATCCGCTATAGCTTCCATTTTTTGTTACTTCTTTTTCTGTTGTAATTGTATTTAATACTACTGTTTCTCCTGCTTCATTCGTTTCTGTATCTAAAGTTCCTTCTGGGAATAACATTACTGGATTAGTTACATCGATTATAAATGTGTAACTTGCACTATTTCCTGCTTTATCTGTTACTGTTAATGTATAACTTCCTTCTGTTTCTTTATCTGCTTTTATTGTTACTGTTCCATTTTCTACATTCACTACATCTGTTAATGTTTCTTCGCCTTTTTTCACTATGATACTTTCTAATCCTGAAATATTTCCGTTTACTGTTAAACTAATATTCTCATTATAAGCTGTTTTTAAAGCATTGTTTCCTGCTTCATTATTATTATCTTTTACTGTTGGAGCTGTTACATCAATTTTAAATGAATATTGTTTACTATTTCCAGCATTATCTGTGACTGTTAATGTATAACTTCCCTCTGTTGCTTCGCTTGCTTCTATTATTACTGTTCCGTTTTCTACATTCACTGCATCTGTTATTGCTTCTTTTCCTTTTAATAAATCAATACTCTTTAATCCTGATACACTTCCATCTACTGTTAAATTTACAGCCGTATTATATGCTTCTTTTAGGATATAGTTCCCTGCTTCATTATTGTTGTCTCTTACTGTTGGTTCACTTTTATCTACTTTGATTGTATGTTGTACTGGTCTACTATTTCCTGCATTATCATAAGCTACTATATCAATTACAATATTACTTGATTCGTATTCGACTGGAATCTCTGTAACTCCCTCTAATGAAGCATTTTCTACCTTTACAACTCCATCTACTGTTATTTTATAATAACTTCTTGTGTAATCAATACCACTTTTTGTATCTTCTAATTTTGTTATTTTTACTTTTGGAAATGATTCTTTATACCATGTTTTTTCTTCATTTAATGTTCCCTCTATTGTTGTTTCTAATGTTGGATTTTCTCCATCTACATTATATAATTCTACTGATTCTTTTTCACTATGATTATCAAATTTATCTGTTGCTTTTATTTGATATTTCACATTTTTTGAACCATCAGGAATTATAAATGAACAATTTTTTTGATTATCACTTTCACCTTCTAAAGTAGCTTCTTGCCATTTGGTTGGCCATTCATAATCTTCTCCATTTTTAGTTGCCAAACGATACTCACATTTTGTTATTTTTGAATCATCACTTAATTCTGCTTTCACAGTAATTGGTTTATTATACCAACTATTAACCAATGTTGTTCCCTCACTAAGCTCTATGCTATCGTTAATCATTGGACCTTGTTTATCAATATTAGTAACTGCTATCGTATAACTTCCATTACGAAAAGCCTTGTCTTGAAATTTAAATTCAATTCCCTCTTCACTTGTTTTATTAGGGAAAGTAATTTGATAATTTTGACCATTATCAGTTGTCTCAAAAACTAATCCATGTAATGTCTCAAGTTCGTTTTGATTCACGATACTTACTGCTTCATTAAATGGCAATGTCACTATAACATTTTGATTTGTGATTTCATCTGGTTTTACTATACTATCTTCTATTACATATGGAACTCTATTATCATATTTTACACTACTAGTTCCTCTCATAATTTCTGATACATTTCCTGCATTATCTGTTACTCTTACACGATAATATAAAGTAGCTGCATTATACATTGTATCATCATTTGGAATTGTAATAGAATAATTATTTCCATTATCAATCCAAGTTGCTGTATTCCAAGCAGCATTATTATTTTTTGTAGAAACTTGATATTCCACTTTACTAATTCCGCTTAAGTCATTTGCAACAACTACATTTGCATGAATTGGTGAATAATACCAATTTTCGTAATCAGGAGTTCTATTTTCAACATCAGCACTTGTGATTGTTGGCTTGTCCATATCAATTTTAACTTCACCAAAATTAGCATCGCTTACATTTAATGCTTTATCAATCACTCTTACCGCATATTTGTATTCTCCACTTTCAGATATTTTAAAGCTTTTATTATTTTCATTGTCTTGCCAATTAATAGAATTTACATCTTCTGGCCAATTTTCATTAGCACCAATAATGGCATATTGATATTTAGATATACCTGAGCCATTATTAATATCTTCTGCATTAATCGTTAATGTTACTTCACCAGCAAACCACTCATTTGTTTCCGAATTTTTCTTACCAGAGGTAGTAACACTATTAATAACTGCTTTATTTCTATCTACACCTAATTTAGATATAATTTGACTTCCTGATACTTTTCCTGATGCACTAATTACTCTAAATCTAACATTTAAAATATCTCCGTCGTTATAACCAGTAGTATCAATAACGATTTTTTTGTCATCACCTAATGTAATTGAAGTCCAATCTTTTGTTTCTGGCCATGCAGATGAGGCAACACTTTTTCCAGTCACCACAACATATTGTGCTCTAATAATACCACTTAAAGATCCTGTGCTTTCATTTAAATCGATTACAATATTATCTGCATTATACCAGTTTTCATTTCCTACTGTTTCTACTTTTCCATTTATAATAGGTGCAGTTTGATCTATTTTAATACCTTCAATTTTATAAATTTCAGATTCATTGCCTCCTGCATCTACAGCAATGACATTTACTGTAATATTGGCACTATTAGCATTTACAGGAATAACATTAGAGTTAATCGTTGTCCATTCAGTTACACTGTTATCAGTATCTCCCTCTGCAATAATTTGATATTTATAAGAAGCAACGCCCTCTTTATAATTATCTGTTGCATTTATTGTAATATTGATAGCACTATTATACCAACCAGCTTGGCTTGCTTTTTTATTAATGGTATGACCTGTAATTGTTGGTTTTTCGCTATCTTTTACAATTACCTTTTCAATTACTGTAGCATCATTATCAACATTGTCTGCTGCTTTATAGGTTACATAATATTCACCAATTGTTTTAAAATCTATTTTTCCATCTTCATAATCAGTAGTAACAGATCCTTTGCATCCACTAGCAGTATCTGTACAACGTGCTACTTTCTCGGAATACATCATACTAGTATCAACACTATCATCTGTTACGACATCAAAAACAGTCTCAAAGTATTTTTTACCATCTTTATTATCTGTTTTTAATGCAATTGGATTATTATTTTCATCTAAAATTGTTATTTCTGGAGCATCTTTATCAATATTAGAAACACCTACTGATACATCTCCAAGATTTTCAAAAACTAAGGTATCTGTTCCTGTTTTTTCAAACAATTTATATAAAATTGTATTATTATTTACTACTGTTGAAATCCATCCCTCTGGCGAATTAGTTAAGGTATCAACATCATAAATTCTAATCATTACTAAAACATTACCATTTGTATATTGTGTTGGCTTAGTAGTAGACGCATTCGTCCAAACATTTTCATTATATTCTGTGTCACCAACACTATATTTAATGTTCAACATTGTTCCAATTTCAGTTGAATCATCATATATTGTTCTTGCTTTTTCTGCTTGTTTTTCATTACAAATTAATGTAGCATCATATGCCAATTCTTCTTCACTTCTAGTTACTGTAATTAAAGAATTTGGACATTTGAAATTTTCTGATAATTCTCCTGAAGCTATATATAAACTTGCAGGCATAACCATTTTTGTTTCAATGTCAACATCATGATTTTCTACATATTTTTTTGCTGCAGTTAGCAATTGTTTTTCTAAAACATGATTGCCGTTAAAAAAATTGTATAACCCAAAACCTGTAGCACCTAATAGTCCTACAACAAGAGTTAAAATTATAAAATGTTTTTTATATTTGGTTATATTTTTCATACTATTCCCCCCTAAAATTAAATTCTATTTTAACATTTTTCCTCTTATTTGTCAAAATGATTTTTTTACCATTTTATAAGTAAAAACTGTTGGAGCTAAAATGTTCCAACAGCACAGTTTTTAATTAGTCCTTAATTCACTTAAATTTATCGTATAAGCTGTTTCTCCATTTTCGTCATTCCAATCAATATAAACAATCAAAGACTTTGAAGAATTAAATAAATTAGCATTAATTATTAAATCAACATTGAATGATTTATCATTATTAAGAGAAGCTTTTTTTAACTCACCACGTAATCCCATAGTTTTAGAAAAACGATAAGTGACATTTTTCCCTACAATGCTACTATCAGAAGGCACGAAACGTAAACTAATTTTATACACTTCAAATACATCATTAATACTTGAATCACGATAAGTCTCAGCTTGTAATTGACCGCTTAAATAAAGTTCGTTTTTTGAATTTCCAGATTTTACTGTTATATTTGGATTTGTAGAAGTTACTGTTGTCTCAACAACAGGTTTTATTGGTTCCGGCTCTGGTTCTGGTTTTATAGGATCTGGTTGCGTAGGCTGATTAATTGTCCCGCCATTATTTCCAGAACCACTTGTATTTCCACCATTATTTCCTGTATTTCCACCTGAACTTGTATTATTATTTCCTGTATTAGTATTATTTCCAACATTACTTGATGGCACTCTATTTGTGTTACTTCCAGTACTTGTTGATGGTTTTTTATATTGATTGCTACTGGTAGGTTTCGTTTTTACAATATTTGTAGTGCTTGATGTACTTGAAGAAACATTATTTTCTTCATTGTCATCATCTTTTTTTTCATCATCATCTTTTAAAGAATCGTCATCTTTTTTTTCCACAATATCACTATTATCTAAATCATTATCATCATCTTTATAATTGCTTTTGTCTTTTTCACTTATTCCACTTTGTGCTAAATTATTCTCATCGTCATTTGTAATTGGATTAGCAAACGAATAGACAATGAAACTAATACCAATAAATAATAGGATAACAAAAATAATTTTTTTATTCATAATTTCACACCCTTAATAAATTTATAATTTTTCTAATTAAACAATACCACAATTATGAAGAAAAGTCAATTTAAATATGAGAATCGCTTAAAACTTTTATCAAAAAGTATTGACAGAAATAAGATATTAAGATCCAAACATTTTGACATTTTTAATACCCAAATTTCTACTACTGCATATTAACTTACAATTACTACTCTACCACTTTATTTACAATAATTTTTTATATTTTAAAAGAATTCCTTGTCTTTACTTTTTTTATGATTATCTTGCAATTTAAACTGTTGTTCCTAATCAAGTTTATTGAAATAAAGGCCATATTCTAAATTCTACTTTTCCAACAATATCACTTTTGGAAACTGCTCCAAAAAATCTACTATCTTCTGAATTTACTCGATTATCTCCTAGCACGTAATAATATCCATCTGGCACAATAACATCTATTGGAGTAGACAAAATATTATTAGTATCTGGAGTTAAATTTTTTAAAAATTTTTCTTCTATTTTTTTTCCATCTATATATAATATGTCGTCTTTATATTCTATGTGTTCTCCAGGAAGTCCAATTACTCTTTTTATCATAAATTTGCTTTTTTTACTATTAAGAACAATGACCTCGAATCTTTTAGGTTTTGTTATTCTATATTTTAATTTATTTAATATAAATATTTGACCTTCCTGATAATTTGGCTCCATTGATGGACCTAATACTTGCTGAAATGAAACAATATATAAATAAACAATGAATACTGCAATTGCAATTACTATATATTTTATTATATCTTTGAAAAATTCCTTAATGTCTCTAAAATCCATCTTTATCACTCCTACTTTAAAAAGTATATCATGTATTAACTTATATGTAAATTAATTTTTTCATTATAAAGTAGGTAAAAAGTGGAAGAATTTCCCACTTTCATATTATTTTCTAAGAACGTATGCTGAACTCGTTTCTAAAGATGTTGATATCAAAGAATTACGCATTTCCTGAAGTGTTGCTATTTTTGCTGCTATAGGTTGGCTAGGGATACTTTCTTCAGGCACTAATTCCATTTCAAATTTAGCAACATTTTCTATTGATTCAGTAGTGCTATCTAAGCTCAATGAACTTAATAAATCGCCAATGTCTATTTCTCCATCACCTTTATTTTCTTCACTTCCTGTATTCTCATCGACATCTATAGCTGGTTGCCTATCGCCATCAGTTATAACATTATCATCTTTGTTGTTGTCATCATCTTTGTTGTTGTCATCATCTTTGTTGTTGTCA
>CAYYCR010000031.1:6936-7003 GCA_964470385.1 uncultured Muribaculaceae bacterium
TTGTCATCATCTTTGTTGTTGTCATCATCTTTGTTGTTGTCATCATCTTTGTTGTCATCACCTTTGT
>CAYYCR010000031.1:7103-14114 GCA_964470385.1 uncultured Muribaculaceae bacterium
TGTCATCACCCTTGTTGTTATCGCCTTTGTTGTCATCACCCTTGTTGTTATCGCCTTTGTTGTCATCACCCTTGTTGTTATCGCCCTTGTTGATATCATTATTTTTGTTTTCATCTTGGTTTGATGGTTGTTTTAAAATCTCATCATCATCTTTTGTAACTGGATTTTTTACATTTCTTACACCACCATTACCATTTTTACCATTATTGTCTTTTAAAATATTTTTTTCGTTTTCTTCTACTTTCTCTAATGCACATTTACAATTAGGATCTTTTTCAAATTCAGTGCAATTGCATTCTGGAGTACAAATACATTCTTTATCTGTCCCCTCAACACAAATGCATTTTTTTTCATCAGCCAATATTTCTTCATACAATTCTAATGCCTTTTTTTGTCTTTCATTAATTCCATCATTTATAATTTGTGCTGATTTTTTCACTTTTTCACTCATGTCATCTTCCATACTTGAAATAGATGGATTCAATTCATCTTCTTCTTTTTCTTTCGTAACATCATTCTCCATCTTATTTGTCAAAAAAATTAATCCGCCACATAAAACAAGCCCTGCTGCTACTGTTGAAACAATTTTTGAATGATTACGAAGCCAAATTAGAAAAGCACCTTTTTTTTCTTTTTCTTCTTCTGTTAACTCTTTTTTTTCCAATTTTATATCTTGTTCATCTAATGAACCAAATAATTTGAACTTTTTCATACTAAAATCCCCTTTCAAAAATATAACCAGTTCTTTAACTTTAAATATTTGTCAATTTTATCGACACATTAAAACATATCATACTTCTCTATAGAAATCAATATGTTTTAAATTCTTTGCAAGATAGGAAATAATTTTTTTCCTATCTTCCTCTTTCAGAGTAACCTTATTATACACAATTATTCATATTTGTCAAATTGAGAAAACAAAAAGGCAACATCATGCCAATTAATCTATCATTTCCTTTAATGAATTATATACAGATTGATTGTGTTCTAATACAGAATACAATATTTGATATTGATTTTCTGAAGGAGTTTCAAACTCTATAAATAGCCTTTTGATATCATCTACCTCACTTAGATACGTATGTGCATTTAAATCTTCTAATTTTCCTAATAATTGTTTTGACTTATCTTGTAGCAATACTTCTTTATCACGCTCTAATAACGGAACAATAATATTTTTTTTCTCCTGTAATAATTTTAAAAATTTCGCAATCAATTGTTTTTGATCTTTGGTAATATCAATTTTAACATGCTTATCATGAATACCTGCTACTAAATAACGGATTCCCGATACCTTATGAATTAATTTTTTTTCTGTTTCATCTTTAAATAAATGTTCTAAATCTTTTAAATCCTGTTCATTAATAGCAAGCAAGGTATCTAATTCATTTTCGCTAATTTTAGAAAGTAAACTTTCTAGTATCTCTACAATAAATTTTAAATCCTCATGATCATCAATTTTTCGATCCAATATTTGAATATGTTTTGTTAACATATTCATTAATTGCTTCCTGATTTGATCTTCCATTTTAATTCCCCTTTTAATTTCCATAACAAGTTACATATTTTAATAATAAATGATAGGTTGCATAGTCTTCTTTTTTAAATTCTAAATACTCTAGTAGTTCATTCTCACTAAAGTCTAAAAAATCAGCAACATCTTCTAATTCAATATCTTTTTCTTTGATTGTAGTTAAAATATCCTTTACCATATTTGTATATAAAGCATGTAATTCTACTTCATATTCAGCTGCTCCATTGTTTAACATTTCTTGGCATTCTTTCAATACCTCTTCACCTTGTTTTTTATGTTGTAAATTTAAAATAAAATCTCTCATAAAATCTACCTCATTTCTGCTAAATCTTGCATTTCTAAATATGCCGTTTCACTTCCTAATAACATTGTATTTCTAGTTCCATGTTGATTCCATCTACGTTGCATTCCTTTTTCTTGTTTTTTAAATAATGAATGACGTAATCTTAATTTGTCTTCTAACCATAATGAATAGCCATGTTTGTCTGCTAAAAGTGCGATGACGATATAAGTATTTTCAGCAAATGGTTCAAAAAAGATATGTACTCCCTCTGAAGCAACTTCTAAAATTCCAGGAACAACGCTTTCTTTTCCCTTTATCCTAAATGACGGATCAGAAAATTGTTCGATACAAGCTAATAAATCCATTGCCACTCTATATTGACTACGATCTAACTGCTTTTTAAAATCTCTTTCAATGAGACATTCTCCATCTTCTGTTTCCAATAATAGTAATTGAATTTCTTCTCCCTCTATTATTTTTTCACTATTTTCAGTATCCTTTTTCTCTTGCTTGTCTAAATAATTTGTCACTGTTTTTAATAGTTGTTGAGCTTTTCCTAGTTCCTCCCTTAAAATACGAACCTTTTTTACTTCACTATTTTGTTCTTCCTCTTTTATTTCACTAATTTGCTTTTTTAAAGCTTTTATTAAAGAATCCATAATTTCATTAAAATTTGGCATATGTGCTTTTGGAAGTACTGATTGAATTGTAGTAATATCAGTTGGATCAATTTCTTCTAAAGCAGATAGGTATAGTTCAATATAGCTTTCCACATTGCTAATATCATTCTTTGGCATTTCCTCTATTATTGTATCCATATCTTCAAAAGTTGATTCTTCTACTTCTTGATGATTTACTTCATCTTGTTCTTTTTGATTTTCTACAATTTCTTCTTCATAATCTGGAATGTCTTTTTCTACTACAGGATCTATTTCTGTCTCTCCTGGCTCAAAGAAATCATCCTCAGATATTTCTATATCCATCTCTTCAGAGTCTGGTTCAATCATAGAAACCAATGGTGGTTCTTCTTCTACTGTTATTTCTTTCTCTTCTACTTCTGTTTTTACTGATGGCCTTTTAGAAATCTTCATTTTAAGTAACTCTTGAATTGCTGAATTATTTGTTTCGAGGACTTCATTTAAAACAGCTATTTTTTCATCTAATGTTCGATTTGTCCTGTCTGTGAGCTTCAATAATACATCGCAATCATCCATTGTAATATAGTGTTTCTTATTCGCTTTTTCTAATATTGTACGACAGTTTCTAATCTCATTTTCTTTTACTTTCTTTCTATTTCTATAAACATCTAAGTAATGGTCAGAAATATCTTTGATAAGTATTTCTAAATTTGGTCTTTCTATTTCAATCTGTGGTTTTACTATATCACCATATTTTAAAAATCCGTCATAAATATATTTAATTCTAAATAGTTCTTCAATTCTGCCTTTTACTGATTCTGGATAAACTAATTCCAAAATCCGATGAACTTCGCCGCCATCTGCATAAAAAATACGAAATGGATCATCATGAACCAACCCCAAAAACTTTTCAAATAGTTTCTTATCCTTTTCATTCCATTTGGTTTCAGTTTGTTCTTGATTCAGCTTATCAATCTGTTGTTGCAAAATTTCTGTGGTCTTATTTGCTGTCATCTACAATCACCTACCATTTACATTTTAACACATTTTTTTTATAGAAACAATATCTAATAATGAAAAAAAGAAAGCCTGAAAGCTTTCTTTAGAACCCAGAACATCCACCACAATCAATATTGCAAACTTGATTTTCTTCTGAGCAAGAATATTGTGGTGTATAAGTATGTTTATAGATATGCTTATTTATAACGTGTGTATGAATTGGACAAATATGTGGAACTTCATGATAGAATTCTCTTTCAACACATTTGTTGATTGCTGGTTCGACGATTTCACGATTGCAACAGTCCATTCCGTAATTTGCATCCATTGGTGGCATCATCATATTTTGATTTTGCATACCTGAACAACATCTTTTGTTAAACATGTTTATTCCCCCTTACCTAATCTATCTTATGCACGAAAAAAAAGAGTGAATATGATAAATTCCTACTCTCGCTATTTTTTATTGATAAAATAATTTACTAAAATTATTTAACGTTTTTTCTATTTTTTTTATTTCTTTCATCATAGATAAAGCTTGGGTGTCAAATTGGTCTCGGGGTATATTATGAAAAGAAATTTTAAGAGCTTCTGATACGATATAATACTCTTTTATTTTCTCTTCTGTAATCTTTTCTTTATTCCATAAGTTCTTTTCTAATTTTTGCTTTAATTCATCCATTGCTCTAAATAATGATTGCTGTTTCAAGCTATAAAATGATGTGGTTCCTATCATACAAATCACAAATAATAAAAAGGGATTAAAAAATTGAAGCCAAAGTGGAAATCCTTGAAACGAAACCATAATTGTTTTTAAAAATGGATAAAGTAAAAATGATATTCCATAAAAAAGTACCCAAACCAACAATCGTTTCACATGTAAAAGTTGACTTTTGTTTAAAAAAAATCCAATCAATATTCCAACTATAGCATAAATAAATGCTATCATGAGGTTTTTTAGTTGCAAACTTGGAAACATTAACAAGTAATAAGTTAAAATTGTAATGAAAATCAACTTAGAATTTTTTTCTTTTTCAATTAATCCATATTGATTGCAAATATAATTTTTAAGTTTTTCATAGATATTCAATTTAACCTTTAATAGTTTGATATTTGCTTTGGATTTCTCTTTTAAATTGGTAATCGCAACCACTTTTTCCTCAGAGTTGTGTTCCAATAAAAGGGGATTTAAAAATTTAACAAGTTCTTCTTCATAATCATGTAAGCCACATTTTTCTAATGAAAAAAATTCTTTTCGATTCCATTTTAAAAAGTATTCATTATTTCTCTTTTCTAATACATATATACCTTTTTGAATCAATTCTAATAAAAGAAAAAATACTACTTGATCTGTCATTCTTTTATTGGTAAAGTAGTCTAAAATAACAGGAGAAAGAGAATATTCCTCTAAGCAATTACATTTTTTATTTTCTCTTCTTTGTTGCCAACAATAATAGCAGATACCAATTAAAAAGATATGGGCAAGAATAATTTGTGTCCATTTTACAATTTCATTATCAAATACAAATGTTATCATATTATCTACCACTAAAAAGGAAATTTCATTTTACCACTTTGCATTTGTTTCATCATTATTTTCATTTGATCAAATTGTTTTAATAATCGATTGACTTCTTCTACACTTCGTCCACTTCCCTTGGCAATTCGAATTTTTCTACTTGCTTTTAATATTTCTGGATGTCTTCTTTCTCGCGGAGTCATAGATAATATAATGGCTTCTATATGGGCAATTTCTTTTGGATCTATTTTTACATCTTTCGGAATGGCTTTGCTCATTCCTGGTATCATTTTGATGATATTTTCAAGGGGACCTAATTTTTTTATTTGTTTAAATGTACTTAAGAAATCTTCCAAATCGAATTTTCCTTTTTCCATTCTTTTAGCCGTCTTTAAAGCTTCGTCTTCGTCAATGACTGATTCTGCTTTTTCAATCATGGACATTAAATCGCCCATTCCTAAAATTCTAGTTGCCATTCTATCTGGATAGAATTCTTCTAATCCATCCATTTTTTCACTCACCCCAATAAATTTAATTGGAACGTGTGTTAAATGCCTTACTGATAAAGCGGCCCCTCCTCTTGTATCTCCATCTAATTTGGTTAAAATAGCTCCTGTCAGTTTTAATTCTGAATGAAAACCTTGTATTACATTAATCGCATCTTGTCCTGTCATACTATCAATTACAAGTAATATTTCTTCTGGTTTAATTACATTTTCAATGCTTTTTAGTTCTTCCATCAATGGTTCATCTATATGAAGTCGACCAGCTGTATCAATTAAAACATAATCAAATCCATGTTCTTTGGCATAGGAAATGGCATTTTTAGAGATTTCTACTGGATTTCCTTTTCCCTCTTCGTATACTTCAATGGAAAGTTCACGACCTAATTGTTTCAATTGTTCAATGGCTGCTGGGCGGTATACATCGCAAGCTACGAGTAATGGCTTTTTATGGTATTTTTTTCTGATTAATAGTCCTAGTTTTCCAATAGTTGTTGTTTTTCCACTTCCTTGTAATCCGACTAACATTAAAACAGCTGGATTTCCTTTCATATTCAAATCTTCTTTGTCGCCACCTAATAATTCTACTAATTCGTCTTTGACAATCTTAACAAACATTTCACCTGGCTTTAAGCTTTTTGCGACTTCTTCTCCTAAGGCCTTTTCTTTGACATTAGATATAAATTCTTTTACTACTTGATAATTGACATCTGCTTCTAATAAAGCAAGTCTAATTTCTCTTGTTATTTCACTAATGTTATCTTCTGTAATTTTGCCATAGCCTTTCATCTTATTAATCGCATTTTGTAATCGGTCTCCTAAATTTTCAAACATATTATCACCTCGTATTTTTTTTGTTACTTCTTAACTATCTGTATTATATAATAAAAAGGTCATAATATCAATTTTAATCAATATTTTTTTCTTCTTTTTGCAATTATAGTTCTCTATTTGAATAAATCGTATTTATTTAAACAACCAAAATTTTGGAGTTTGTAAAGAGGAAAATATTTTTTTTCATGAGAAAGAGATTTTATTCTAGTTCGTTTTAATGATTGACCCCAATGGAAAAAGAAAAAAAAGACCACTCAAATACTTTCATTTCACGAAAACTCTTTAGTCCTTTTCTTTTAAAATTTCTTGTTTTGATAATCCTGTTATTTTTTCTATCAATTCTATATCTAGCTTTTCCTGTAACATTTTTTCTATCATTTTCTTTTGATTTTGCTCAATTCCAATCTCTATTCCCTCTTCTAGTCCTTCTCTATGTCCTTGGTCTTTCAAAGCCCACTTTTTATCATAAGCTTCTCCTAAGAAATCTTCTTCTCTTACATTTTCACCAGCATATTCCATGATTTCTTCTTTGGTTAGTCCAGTCATTTCCATAATAGAATGAATCCCATATTTTTTACTAAGATTTTTTATTATTTCTTCTTTTCCTTCTCTATAACCCTGATCTTTCAAAGCCCATTCTTTGTCATAAGCCTCTCCAAACCATTCTTCATTACTAGCACTTACTGCATCATTTACATATT